>JANMCB010000254.1:0-3107 GCA_031360805.1 Rhodoferax sp. | reverse complement strand
AAAGGCAGAAACTGGCAAAGCGGCGTACGGTGGCCGCAGGCCAGCCTGTCATGGATTGACCTCATCCACACGCGCCAGGAAGCGGGTTCCGCGAACACCAATGATGCCTGCCGGGGTTTTCATCTGAACCGCATCGGGCTTTAGCTTGGCGATGATGCCGGAGACATACTGCAAAGTGCCTTTGGTGAAGGTGGCCCACAGCTTGAGGTCGCCCTTGCCGGGCGCGTACAGGTATTCGTCAATCACAAACTCGGTGTTTGGTCCAAAGGACAGCAGGGTGTTGTCCTGCAAGGTCACGCCCATGCTGCCTTCTGCGCCCGTCTTCACGACAAACCCGGTGCGCAACGGCATGCCGGGTTGGGCGGCCAGACTTTTGCCATCCACCACGAGGTTTGCCTCGGCCTGCACGGTCTTGATGAAACCAATCAAACCGGACTGCGCGGCGGCAGGCGCACTGCCCAGCATGAACAGCAGCGTGAAACACGTCAGGCTCAAGGCGCTGCCGATAAAAGCACTTTTCCAGCGTACCGGGTTCAACATGATGCGGCTCCTGCGATCAAAGGGATTTGCCAAGCTGACGTGCGGATTGTTGCCTGTTTTTAACGGACGGGCGAAACCACACTCATTTTGGGCTGGCGCCGAGCGCTTCGCGCATCGCAGCGACCACGCCAGGGCGGTCCGGTGCATTGAATATCGCACTGCCAGCCACAAAGGTGTCCGCACCCGCGTCCGCCACACGGCGAATATTGTCTGCCTTGATGCCGCCATCCACCTCCAGCCGGATGTCCTTGCCGCTGGCTTCAATACGCCGGCGTGCCGCCTCAATCTTTCTGAGCGCGGAATCAATAAAGCTCTGCCCGCCAAATCCGGGGTTCACGCTCATGATCAAAATCAGGTCCAGTTCGTCAATCACCCAGTCCAGCACATCCAGCGGTTGCGCCGGGTTGAACACCAGGCCCACCTGGCAGCCCGTCGCCTTGATTGCCTGAATGCTGCGGTGCACATGGCCGCTGGCATCCGGGTGAAAACTGATCAGGTCGGCACCCGCCTGTGCAAACGCCTGGGCCAGTGCGTCCACTGGCTGCACCATCAAATGCACGTCAATCGGCACCGCCACACCGGTCGCCGTGATGGCGTGGGGCTTAACCGCGCTGCAGATCATGGGGCCAAAGGTCAGGTTTGGCACGTAATGGTTGTCCATCACGTCAAAGTGGATCCAGTCGCAACCGGCGGCTATGACGGACGTCACCTCGGCACCGAGGCAGCTCAGGTCGGCGGCCAGAATGGAGGGAGCAATGCGGTAAGTGGTTGGATGCGGCATGAAATCGCTGGTTTTCGGGAAAAGCTTGCAATGGGCGGACGGGTTCGAGGGGTATTTTCGCAGACTCGTTGCCACCGGGGTTAGGGGTAGGATAGCGCCATGCCCAAGTACCAATTTCAAGTTGAAGTCCAGCCCCGCTTTCTGTTGACCCAGTCGGCACCGGAACAGGGCCTGTATGTGTTTGCCTACACGATCAGGATCACCAACACGGGCGACGCGCCTGCACAGCTGATTTCCCGCACCTGGAATGTCAACGACGCCGACGGCCGCACGGAAAAGGTCAGGGGCCTGGGCGTCGTCGGGCAGCAGCCGCTGCTCAAACCGGGCGAGACTTTCGAGTACACCAGCGGCACCCGTTTGCGCACACCGACCGGTACCATGCACGGCAGTTTTTTCTGCGTTGCCGAAGACGGTGAGAAGTTCGACGTCGACATTCCCATGTTTGTACTGGACGCCTTGAGTGCGGATGGCGCTCGCACACTGCACTGATGGCGATTTTCAAACCCGCGTTGCACCCTTTGGGAAATTTGCCGGATCTGCTGGACCGGCTGGACCCGCAGGCAACGCTGGTTTCGCGGCACCTGTGGCTGATTGACTTTTTTGACTGGGTTCGTGGCGACCGCGTGTCAGCTCAAGCGGCGGTAGCGCGCATTGGGCTGTTTCTGGATGCGCTGGATGCCCGCAGCGGCATGGCGAACAGGGCGCAACTGTGGTGGCGGGAACTAATCAATACGATTGACGCCACCACACTTCTGGCCGACTATGGTTTTGCCTCCCGCAGCGCCTTCATGAGCGAGCTGGCCGAGCGCGTGCGCCTGAAGGTTCTGCCCAGCACGCCTGAGACGGTGGACGCCTCCGAGCTCTTTCCGCTGGTGCTGGACAGCAGTTTCGATGCGCTGTGGATCGCGGCTATCGACGAGCCGTTGATGCAGCGGCTCCTGACCCTGATGGAGACTGGCCCGGCGCCCAACGCTGATAGCGCCAATGGTGACGCCTCGAATGTCACCATTTGGCAAAACAGCCTGATGCAGGCCATCATGTTCTGTACCAGCCAGGTACGCGCCACCGGCTTTTCGCCAGAGCTTCGCCTGCGCATGAGCGCCAGCAAGCTGGAGCGGGAACCGTTTCACACACTGCCGCATGATTTCGATGCGGTGCAGGCGGCATTCATCGCGCATGCGCAAAGTGGTCAGGTCACCGACAGCGCGCAGGACATCCGCTTGCAGACTGCGCTGCAGCTTTTTCGGGAGCGGCTGGAGCATTGCCGCCAGGCGGCCGCCACTGTGTATGTCCATCTGGAAGAGCACGGCATTTCAGTCAACCTGGTGTTCCGGCTGCGCCAGTTGCGCGAGCGCGTCCTGCGGATCCGGGCACTGCTGGACTGCCTGACCTCGGCCAGCCCGAGCGCCAGCACCGCACGCTTGGTCGCGCACCTGGTGCTGGTTGGGCAAGAGCGGCGCAGTGTGCGCGCACTGGTGGCATCCAACTCGTCTTTGCTGGCCGCCAAAGTGGCCGAACGCAGCTCTGAGACGGGTGAACATTACATCACCCGCACCAAGGCAGAGTACCGTGCCATGTTTGGCCAGGCCGCGGGCGGCGGGGCTCTCACTTCCATCACGACCTGGCTCAAATTCATGCTGATGGGGGTCGCGCTGTCGCCCTTCTGGGAAGGGTTTTGGTCCAGCCTGATTTACGCCGCCAGCTTCATCGCCATCAGCCTGATGCACTGGACGCTGGCCACCAAACAGCCTGCCATGACGGCGCCGGCCATGGCGGCCAAGCTCAA
>JANMCB010000243.1:0-3395 GCA_031360805.1 Rhodoferax sp. | reverse complement strand
GTTCACCGGCCGGCCCGCGCGCGGCATCATGAACCGCTTCATGCGCGAGCACGGCCCGATGAGCGATCTTGCACCGGCTTTTCCCCTGGCGACCACGGCCATGATGCCCTTGCGTCAAAAAGCCGAGAGCCTGGGCAGCGGTGATTTTTCACCCTTGTGGTCGGGCCAGAACGCCAGCGGCTGCCAGCAAATTGCTGCTGCAGCCCTGACGCGACAACTGGCCGGTGGGGACTAAAGGCGGCGCGTTTTAAGGCGCGCGACCCTGCGCATTCAGTTGAGTGCCTGCAGTGCGGCGATGCGCTCTTCCATTGGCGGGTGGGTCGAGAACAATTTGCCAATGCCGCCAGCAATGCCAAGTGCCGCCACACTTTTGGGCAATTCGCCGGGCACCATGCCGCCCAGGCGGGCCAGCGCGTTGATCATCGGTTGTTTGCGGCCAAGCAACTGCGCGGAGCCAGCGTCGGCGCGGAACTCGCGGTGGCGCGAGAACCAGGCCACCACGATGGCGGCAGCGAAGCCCAACACGATGTCCAGCACGATGGTGGTGATCATGTAACCAATGCCGGGGCCAGAGCTTTGCGAGTCGCCCTTGCGCAAAAAGCCGTCGACCGCGTAGCCGATCACGCGGCTCAAAAACACCACAAAGGTATTCATCACGCCTTGAATCAGCGTCATGGTGACCATGTCGCCGTTGGCCACGTGCGCGATTTCATGGCCGATCACGGCCTCAATCTCGTCGTGCGTCATGCCCTGCAGCAAACCGGTGGACACCGCCACCAGCGCCGAGTTCTTGAACGCGCCGGTCGCAAAAGCATTCGGGTCGCCCGGAAAAATACCGACGTCGGGCATGCCGATACCAGCCTTGTCGGCGAGCTTTTTAACCGTGTCAACAATCCATTTTTCATCAGCATTGGCAGGCTCGTTGATCAAGCGCACGCCAGACGTCCACTTGGCCATGGGTTTGCTGATCAACAGCGAAATGATCGCGCCGCCAAAACCCATCACCAGCGCGAAACCGAGCAAGGAGCCCAGATTCAGGCCATTGGGCGTTAGATAGCGGTTCACACCCAGCAGGCTGGCCACAATGCCCAACACGGCAACGACCATCACATTGGTCAGGACAAAGAGAAGAATGCGTTTCATGGTTTCCTTACAAAATGACCCGAACACGATGGGCCAGTGGCGCAGATGTTAGGGGCAATCGGCGAAAAATCAAGGCGTTGGGCACGAATGCACACGAGATTTATGGGATTGGTGGCGCTTGCCTGGCGTTTGCAGGCGCGCGAAACACGCTGGCGTCGGCATAAAACCGGGCGTCTTCATTCTGGGGCCACCATTGCGGAACACCCAGCACAGGCAGGTGGGCAAACGGTTTGGCACTGAGCTTGGACGCACAGAGGTCGCCCGCAACCCAGGCGTCCAGATCCTCCAGCCGGTGCGATGCAACTTGCGCCCGATAAACGTGGGCGGTAATGCCTTTTCTGGGCGACACCAGCTTTTCCAGCAGCGCATGGCCAAAGAGCACCAGTTGCGCGTCGCGCCACATGGGCCGCAAGTCGATAAAGAGCCGCGTCCAGTCTTTGGCCACCAGCGCGTTCCATAGCGCATCGGGCGCCTGCAGGAACGCCGCGTTTTCGTCAAACACGGTCAAGGCGTCACGCACCGCGCCGCGTACCTGCCCGATGCCATCCCGCTCAATTTGCGCAGCCTGCAACTGGTTCAGCCGCCGTTTGGTCTGCGGAAAATGAATCCAGCACAGCCCATTGAAGAAGTCATGCAGGTTGTCCCGGGTGGGGCAATTGTCGGTCTGGAAAATATAGCGTTCGTAGGGCTCGCCAGCGGGCAGAGCGGATTGGGGGACGAAGCGGATGGGTGAAGCGCGATGCCCGTTTAACGCCTCGCACAAAGGCATGTCAAATGGCCACTTCGAAGTGATTGAGCGTCCAATGTTGGCAAAGGGCTCACACCACGGCGCATCCCAATCAACGGTCACTGAATCATCCGCCAAGGCAATGCTTCTCCGCTGCGCAACGGCTTCAACTGCGCCTCGCCAAACGCAAAGCTCTCAGGCGGCGTCCAGCTTTCGCGCTTTAACGTGATGGTGCCGGTGTTGCACGGCAGGCCGTAAAAATCTGCCCCATTGAAGCTGGCAAACGCCTCCAGTTTGTCCAGCGCGCCCGCCGCGTCAAAGGCCTCGGCGTAAAGTTCCATCGCAGCGTGGGCGGTGTAGCAGCCAGCGCATCCGGTGGCGTGCTCTTTCAACTCGGCCGGGTGAGGGGCGCTGTCGGTGCCGAGGAAAAATTTGGGCGAGCCGCTGGTGGCGGCCTCGACCAGAGCCAGCCGGTGGGTTTCGCGCTTCAAGACGGGCAGGCAGTAGTAGTGCGGGCGAATGCCACCCGTAAAGATGGCGTTGCGGTTGTACAGCAGATGGTGCGCCGTGACGGTGGCGGCAGTGAAGCGGTCAGCTTGCCCCACATACTGCGCCGCCTCTTTCGTGGTGATGTGCTCAAACACGATTTTCAGTTCGGGGAAGTCGCGGCGCAGCGGGATGAGCTGGGTGTCGATGAACACCGCTTCGCGGTCGAACAGGTCAATCTCGGGCGAGGTGACTTCGCCATGCACCAATAGCAACAGTCCTTCGCGCTGCATGGCTTCCAGCGTTTTGTAGGTCTTGCGCAAGTCGGTCACGCCAGCGTCGCTGTTGGTCGTCGCTCCGGCAGGGTAAAGCTTGACGGCCACCACGCCTTCGCCTTTGGCGCGTCTGATCTCCTCGGCGGGCAGGTTGTCGGTGAGATAAAGCGTCATCAACGGCTCAAAATTCACACCGGCTGGCACGGCGCGCCGGATGCGGCGGGCGTAGTCAACCGCCTGGGCCGCTGTAGTGACGGGCGGCTTGAGGTTCGGCATGATGATGGCGCGGCCAAACTGGGCGGCGGTGTGCGGGACCACCGTGGCCAGCGCCGCACCATCGCGCACATGCAGGTGCCAATCGTCAGGGCGGGTCAGGGTGAGCTGGTTGATTGGGGTGGGGGCGGCATTTTGGGTCATGCTGGCATTGTCCCAAATGCGCAACCGCTACTTCGGCGCAGGCTGTGCCAGCAAATAGTCCCACAGTGCCTGCGCCGTGCGTTTTTGTGGCGCGTTGGTGCTTTTTGAAGTCAGGTGGCCCGCCCGCTGCACCTCCCTGCGCGAAGGGGCCTCCCGGTAGGCGCGCACTTCCATGGTCACCTCCAGGTCCTTGAGCTCGGGCGGCGCGGCGCTGACCAGGCGCTTGGCACGCAACTCTTTTTTGACGGCGCTGTGCGGCAGGAATGCGATGCCGTGGCCTTCGAGCGCCATCGCCTTGAGGCCCTCAGCCATGTCGGTTTCATACACCCGGTCGAAGTGGATCGGCG
>JANMCB010000216.1:0-21184 GCA_031360805.1 Rhodoferax sp. | reverse complement strand
CGCCATGACGTGTGGGATGCGCTGTCGCGCCGTTTTGAGTCGCGCCTGATCCTGACCGCACTTGCCAACACCCGAGGTCGGCGCATCGAAGCCGCCGGCAAGCTCGGTATTGGCCGCAACACCATCACGCGCAAGATTCAGGAATTGGGCCTTGAAAATTAACCTGCGAGTTAATTTTTATCGAAAAATAGTGGAAAATCCGAAAAAAATTAATTATTTAGGCCTCTAGCCCTCGTATTCATTAAATAGTTTGCTATTTTAAACGTAGCAACTTGAATTTACGCTGCTGCCAGCATGCGTCAGCAGCGCCAGGCTCCGCGCCACATGCCGCCTTCAGGTTCAGCCCAGTTCAATCACCACGGGCGCATGGTCGCTGGGGCGCTCATTTTTGCGCGGCGTTTTGTCGATCACGCAGCTTTTGGCGTGAACTTTGAGCGCCGGGCTGATCAGGATGTGGTCAATGCGCAGGCCCTTGTTGCGCTTGAAGCCTAAGTCGCGGTAATCCCACCACGAATAACATTTGGCCGGTTGTGCAAACAGCCGATGCGAATCAATCAGGCCATTGGCAACCAGCGCGCGCAGGTGGTAGCGCTCTTCCTCGGTGCAATGGATGGTGTCTTTCAACCCCACCGGGTCCCACACGTCAGCGTCATCAAAGGTGATGTTGTAGTCGCCCAAGAGCACCAGGCGCTGATGGGTGGCAAGCTCAACTTTCACCCAGTTGCGAAGGCCCTTGAGCCAGTTCATCTTGTACTCGAACTTGTCGCTGCCGGGTTCCTGGCCATTGGGAAAATAGCCGCCTATGACTCTTACATCGCCCAGTTCCGAAGACACCGTGGCGGTAATCACACGCGCCATGTCGTCGTCAAAACCGGGAATGTTTTTCACCACATCGACTGCGGGCACCCGGGTCAGCAGCGCCACACCGTTGTACGTTTTCTGCCCGAACCACTGTGCAAAGTAGCCGGCTTGCGTAAAGGCCTCATGCGGAAACTTGTCGTCGGTCAGCTTGAGTTCCTGCAGCGCCACCACGTCCACCGGGTTGGCCTGCAACCAGTCCAGCACCTGCGGCAGGCGCACCGTCAGCGAGTTGATGTTCCAGGTGGCAAGCTTCATGGCGCGATGGTTGGCTAGACGTGCAGCATCGCCAGAACGCCGACCACCGCCCCCACGCTGGCCACACCGAACATGGCGTACTCAACCCACTTTTTCTTCGTCAACAAGGCAATGGCCGCCAGTGCAATTGCCACTTGCAGCACCGTGGTGGCCTGCGCCCAGCGGTGGTGCTGATGCATTTGCTCGTCACTTTGCTTGTCCCACTGGTTGGCCTCGGCTTCGAGTTTGTCGGCGCCGATCTTGATTTCGTTCTTTTCCTTTTCGTAGCGGTCGACTTTGCCCTGATACGTCGCTTTTTTGTCATCGGCGGCCAGGTCGCGCGACAACTCGGCCAGCGACTGCTTGGTGCTTTTGCTCTGAAAATAATTCCACTGGTTGGAGGCCTCGGTCTTCTTGATGGCGGCGTTGTTCTTGTACAAGCCGGCATTGGCCTGGGTGGCGCCGCCCATGTAGGAAAAGATGGCGCCCACCGTCGCCACCATGGCGGTGAACATGGCGATCTGGTTGATCATGCTGCCCGAGGCGTGCTCGCCTTGCGCGGCGTGCTCCAGCGCGTGATCGTGGGGGCCGTGAACGTGAAAACCTGCACCTGACATGTCAATCTCCTAAGTTTGTTTGATCGCGCATTACGTTGTGGAAAGTCGCAAAGCTGAATTTCAAGCCGGTCGACGAAACCTGGGGCTCGCCCTTTGTTTTCGTCCACTCTGGCCCGAATTGTGGGGCATAGGCGTCGCCTTCAAAATCAGCATCGATTTCCGTGACCACCGCCGTAATGGCCAGCGGCAGCGCCTGGGCGTAAATTTGTGAGCCACCGAGCACCCAGATGTCGGTCCAGCCAGCGCTGGCCTGTTCACCAGCGTCGCCGTCGGGTGAGCACAGTTCGATCGCCTGCGCCAGAGAATTGGCGCGCACTGCGCCGTCGGCACGCCAGTCAACCTGGCGCGTTACCACCACGTTCAATCGCCCTGGCAACGGCCTGAATTTGGGCGGCAGTGAATCCCAAGTCTTGCGCCCCATGATCACCGGGCAGCCCATGGTGGTGCGTTTGAGGTGCGCCAGGTCCTCCGGCAAATGCCAGGGCATGCCGCCTTTGTTGCCGATGACGCCGTTGCGCGCACGCGCGAAAATCAGGTGTAGTTTCATGCTGCCTGAGCGTCAAATTGCAACTGGAGCCTTGATGGCGCCGTGGCTTTGGTAGTCCAGCACCTCAAAATCTTCAAAAGCATAGTCAAAAATTGAAGCGGGCCTGCGTTTGATGTTGAGCGTGGGGTAGGCAAATGGCGTGCAGCTCAATTGCAGTTCAACCTGCTCATGGTGGTTACTGTAAATATGGCAGTCGCCACCGGTCCAGATGAAATCGCCCACGTTCAGGTCGCACTGCTGCGCCACCATGTGGGTCAGCAGCGCGTAGCTGGCAATGTTGAACGGCACACCCAGAAAAATATCGGCACTGCGCTGGTAGAGCTGGCAGCTCAGGCGGGCTTTCGCCCCGGGCACAGTTGCCGGCGCCACATAGAACTGGAAAAACGCGTGGCACGGCATCAGCGCCATCTTGTTCAGGTCCGCCACATTCCAGGCGCTGACGATGATGCGCCGCGAATCGGGGTTGGACTTTAAGGTCTTGATGACCTCGGTAATCTGGTCAATGTGCCCGCCGTCGGGGGTCGGCCAACTGCGCCATTGCACGCCGTAGACCGGGCCCAGGTCGCCATCGGGCTTGGCCCATTCATCCCAAATCGTTACGCCCCGGTCCTTGAGCCAGTTGTTGTTGGATGAACCCGTCAAAAACCAGAGCAGTTCCTGAATGATGGCGCGCACGTACACCTTTTTTGTGGTGACGAGTGGAAAGCCTTCATTCAGATCGAACCGCATCTGGTAGCCAAACACGCTTCGGGTGCCGGTGCCGGTGCGGTCGGTTTTGGCGGCGCCCGTGGTGTACACGTGGCGCATGAAGTCTTCGTATTGAGAACGGATGGGCGAGAGCACGGGCTGATGTCTGACTGCAGGCTCACTGGGCATTTTCATGGGCTATTCTTGGCGTGTTGCAACTGGCGCTCATGCAGACGGTTTTCTACTTCGATTCGAAGGAGTTCGTTTGCGATTTCCGATAGGTTCAGTCCAAGGCTGTCAGACATTTCAAGTGTTCTGCCATCGAGGTCAATGGTGACTTCCGTCAGGTCAGATGGGTCGAAATTCATGATTTATCCCTCAATGTGACCAAAAAGTGATTTTACGGGAGCCGATGCCTGTTCAAGTTGATGCTGCCTGCGCCGCTGCCAGTTCCGCATCCAGCTTGCGCGCATGCGCTACGGCCGGGCGGGCGTTGACACGGTCCATGTAGGCGCGGGTGACGGGGGCTTCAGGCACCAGGCCGAACATCGTTGTCCAGGTCAGCGCCGTGCCCCAAAGCACGTCAACAGCGGTGAATTTTTCACCCAGCAGGTAGGGGCCTTTGGCCAGTTGATCGGTCAGGGTCTTGAACATGGTGTCGAATTCGCCATACGGTGAGGTGGACGCAGCCGCAGCATCGCGCTTCATGGACTTGTCTATCACCGCGGGCTCGAAGCATGAGCCGTAGAACGCCATCCAGCGCAAGTACGGCCCCCGCAACGGGTCGCCAATGGCCGGGGTCAGGCCGGCCTGTGGGAACAAGTCAGCCAGGTACAGGAACACCGCGACCTGCTCGGTCACCAGCGCATCGCCATGCAGTATTGCGGGAACTTTGCCCATCGGGTTGATGGCCAAGTACGGGCTCTGGCGCTGCTCGCCGGCCTTCATGTTGAGCGCATGCAATTCGTACTTGGCACCGAGTTCTTCCAGCAAGATGCGCGCGCCGGTCGAGCGGGTGTTGGGGGAGTGGAACAGTGTGAGTTTGAGGGGAGTGGTCATGGTGGTGCGGAATGCCGAAATTGGGCGGGGCTCCATCTTAATCCGCTCGATCTGTTACCCGGTTGCCCAACCATAAGCCGCAACGAGGTGTGAATTGGGTGTCACTCATCCCATGGCTGGAGCGAAGCTGCTCGCGCCACCGAGCTCCTTCAACGACCGGGTGCGCGATGCTCAATGTCAGCGCGCACATTGCCCGGCAGCTTGCCCAGCAGCCAGCGAAGCGCCAGGGGTACGATGACGATGTCGTCCATCACCCCCAGGATCGGTATGAAATCGGGGATCAGGTCAATTGGCGAGACCAGGTAAAGCGCGACACCGGCCACGCCCCATTTGAGCCACTGCGGCGACATTGGGTGTTTTAGGGCGCGAAAAATCAGGCGGGCATCGCTTTTGACCAATACCCAGATGATCCCAAGACGTTTCCACATTGACTGACCCTTTCGGTGGTTGAGCCGAAGCACAGCGCTTCGGGCATGCCCATAACGTGCGGGTGCAACTTGCGATGACAAGACTCAAAAATTGCGGGTTTGAAACGAATCGTGAGGCGAAGGCGGCGCTGGGTTTTTAATATCACCTGTGATATCAAAATTGGCATTTTGCAGGTGGAATTCGCCATTTTTGCCATTTTGTTAGTCTTTTTTGCCTCTAGCCCTCGTGTTATATAGACACAGTGCTATATAAAATATATCATTCAATTTTGAAGTCTTTGGCCGCAAGGAGCGTGGTCCCCACAGCTTCGCCACCCGATACGTCACGCTTTTCCACGCGACACCACATCAAACTTCAGGCCACTGGCGCCTTCGCCGCGTCCTGTGGTTTTGCTGCGCCCTATCCACAACAGCGCGCGGCCTTTTGAGTCGCGGGCATAGTTGAACTGGCGCTTGATCTCGATGCCGTCGCGGGGAACTTCCTCTTCCTCCACCCGCAGGTAATCGCTCTTGACATCGATGTTGGGGTCCAGCCGGAGCAGGCTTCCTCTGGGGTGAAACATGAAGCCCTGCAACTGGTTGTCGGGCGCGCCCTGAACCTCGGTGCTTTCGATGAAGCTGTTGCTTCGCAGACGTGCAATGAAGGCGGCGTAACCGGCGTTCGCGGGGTCCAGCAGGCGGGTTTCTGTGACCTGGTAGTAGTGTGTGACCACGCCGCGCTGCAACTGGATCGACCAGTGCGCAGGTGTGGCGCCGGCCTTTCGTACCGGTAAAAACGGCACCCAATTGGCGGCCACCGGCGTTTGCAGGCGGTAGGACAGCAAGGCGCCGGTGCCAATCGGTGCGCCGGGTTCGGCATTGGCCTGGATGACGGGGCGCAGCGTCTGCGATGTGGACAGCCGGGTGCTTTCGAACTTGCGGTCGATGGGCTCGCCCGAGCTGCCCTGTACCCGCTTTTCGATGCCCCACACCAGGTTGGCCATTTCGTCGCGCATCATCACCACATGCTCCAGCGGGGGGCCTTGCAAAGGGTTCAGTGCGGGGCAAAGGTAAAGCGCGTCGGTGAGTTGCTGTACGGGCGCGCCAGGCTGCAGAGTCATCTCGAACATGTTCCAGCCGGCGGCCGGTATCGGCAGCGTGATGCCGAAATTGTCCAGCACTTCAAACTTGCTGACGCGGTACAGCGCATTGGTGGGCAGGGTGATGGGCAGGGTGAACCAGTCGTTGCCAAACACCAGGGCATATTCCAGAACGGCCAGGCGTGTCAGGTCGCTTTTGGCAGCGCCCAGCATGCCAAAGTTGACGCGGCCGTCCTCGAATTCCCAATAGCGGTCGGCCGGCATGCCAGGGTAGCGCGCCGTGGTGGGCATGGGGTCGCGCTTGGGTGAAACGTCAAACGCCTCACTCGGGCCCGGAACTGCGTTGGCCGCCACGCCGAGTTCGAAGGTGTGCCAGTCCAGTCGGCCGTCGGTGTATTCATCGGCCACCAGGCGCACCGGCTCGCCCACGCCTTGCGCGCCCAGTGCAAAACGGTATTCAAGGCGCTGCGGGTCCCAATACGGGCTGGCACCTTTATCAGCGCTGTTCAGGGCCAATTCATCCAGCCAGCCAAGCCAGTGCAGCACCAAGTCGCCAAAGGTTTGGGTCTGCGCGGGCAACACGCCGAAGCCGGCAGAAAAGGCATCCAGTGCAGGGCGGTCCGGCAATGCCTTGAGCTTGTTTGAGAGCGCAAGCGCGTCAATGGCGCGCTGGTTGAGCAATGCGTTCCAGACGAAGCCCGCGTTGTCGGCGGCGGCATCATCAGGTGCGGGCAGGGTCGCCGGAAATTCGGCCAGCAAGCGCTTTGCGGCATCGCCCATGCCGGCGGCGCGCAGGCGGCGCATCAACTGTTGGCCGGCCTGTGCGTTGAGTTTCGGGTGCACCACAAGCACCTGTTCGTGCTCCACCAGGGCTTCAAGTGGCGCGGCACCGGGTGGCAATGCAACGGCGGTCACCGCATCGCCCTGGTGCAACAGGGATGAGACCGGAAGCCCCACCATGGCCAATGCGGCCCGGATCGGGCTGCCCGCGTCTTCGCCTTGAAATTCGTTGAATTGCCATTGGCGCGCCAGCATCCAGAGCGGGTCGGCGACACGCGCCTGCAGGCTTTCGGAGACATCATCACTGGTGGGCAGCGGCTCGAGGCGCGACCAGACTGTGTGCGACGGGTCAGGGCGGGCGACCAGTTCGGTCGCAACCGTGACGCGGGCCGCTGAGAGTGAGAGCGTGGCCATATTGATTCCCCTGTTTTGACGTGCGCTGACCGGTCTATTTTGTGAACTGGGTGGTCCCCATCGCCATCGCGGCACTGCCACTGCCGACATTGCTGTAGGCACGCAACTCCGTCAGTGCCTTCGCAACCATCTTGCCAAAGTCGACTGACGGCACGTCCTGTTTGAAATTGTTGGACAAGAATAGCCCTGGCAGCAGCAGACCCAGCCCCTGGATGTCCTGCGGGCGCACCGCGCGCAGGCGGGTCAGCGCCATAGCCTCATTGACGGTGGCGAGCAGGCTGTCCAGCGTCCAGTGGTTCACGCTGGTGTCCGCCGGCACGGCCAGCAGGATGCTCTGCGGTGGGCGCGCGCCTGGCGCATCAAAGTGAAACCCCAAGCCGGTGGTTTCTTCATCAGAGGGAATGGTTTCCATCCACTCATCAATGAACAGACCGGCGATCAGTGTGTCACCATCAATCGCTTGCAAGGCACCCGGCGCATGCGCCGCCACCGCCACCACGCCACGCAGGTCCTGGCCCTTTGCGGGCGTGAAGGCGGCCCAGTGCGCTTTTGCGTTGCGCGGATACTGCAACAGCGCAAAGTCGAGCGGGTCGTCGCTGTAGCCGCTGTCAGCACCGAGTGCTTCGGCAGCCAGCAGTGCATCCGACAGCAGGGCCGTGGCTTCGCGCACGCAAGCCAGTTTGGGCAGCCAGCCGGCGATGGCGGTGTCGTCATTGCTCAGGGCGGCTTTGGCCAGCAGCATGTCGCGGTCACCCAGCGTGGCGTTGGCATCGCCTGCGAACGCGCCCAGTGTGAAGACTGGCAACACCGGGAAGTTTTTGCCCATGACCGCATGAATGCGGTTCAATGCCGCCTGCATCCGGCCACCTGCGCCATCGGATACAGGTGCTTCAACGGCCGCTTGCAAGCGCCCGCCAATTTCAAGGAAAAGACCACGCGTGCGGCCCACGGCGCGCGCTGCAGTGTCGTCGTTGGCCAAGGCCTGGCCTTCACCGCTGCTGGCGGTGGCGACGGGCGTGGCCGCAGTTGCGCTGCGCCAGCCCAGCACATGTGCCAATGCCAGCGCATCCTGGGCTTGAAGCAGCAGTTCGGGCGTTGCCGGGTCGGCAGGGTCAATGGTGTCCAGGTTTTCGGGGGCAGCGTCGCTGACTGCCTTGAGCGCGTCGAGTACTTTTACTGCCTGCTTTTCGGCCCGATCACGGCGCAGTTCCAGTTCGGCCAGATCGACGCCAGCTGCCTCGCCATCGTTGAGTGTGGCATCGGTTTCAACGCCATCCTGCGCCTGCACCATGTCCATGCGGCGCAAGGGGCGGGTTTTGTCCAGCAGGCGGCGTAACAGCCAGGCCAGCGACTCGAAAGCCACCAGCCCGATGCGGCCTGCCACTGGCGCGTCTCCCTGAAGCACGATGGCCATCCCGTCTGCACCTGCGCCAAGTTGGTCCCGAAGCTTGTCACCCATCACGTTTCCAAGCCGCTCCTGCACGCCACTTTGCCCGGCGCCCTGCTGCGCCTCGCTGTTCAGAACCAGCGCCAGAGGCGACAGGCCGAGGTCACGCAGCGTAGCCGACAGCGCAAGGCCACTGTCAACCCAGGGTTGCCCGGCCTCTGGCGGGGGGCTCAGTGCGCGGGCCGAGAATTCATACTGGTCCGGGTCACCAAACAGGCGGGCCAGCCAGGCGTTCAACCGTGGCTCCATCATGGCCGTCAACTCGTCGTCGGCAACCCCTGCCCATGCGCCCAGATCACTTGATTCGAAAGCGACGACCACCCGTTGCGTGTAGCCGCGGGTGGAGTGCTGCGTGTCCGCGACGCGCGTCTCAGGCGGGCGGGTCTGCTTGTCAAGCGTCATCATGGCCGCACCGGCTGCGTCCAGATTGCCGCCCACGAGTTGATAGACGCTCTCGGAAATCAGCAGGTCCGCCACCGAATCCATTTGGTCCAGCAGGTCATCAATCAACACGGCGATGGCGCCACCCGGCGCAGTCAATGGGCCAGCAACACCGGGGATCAGGAAGGCGAGACCCTTTTCCCTGGCCGTGCGATAGGCATCCATCAGCCGCACGCCATCCACCACGTCGCGCGCGGCAATGCTCTCTGCGGCTTCATCGCTGGCGCTGGCGCCAACCGGGCGCAAGGGGAAGGCGTTGCGGCATTCCAGTATGTGCGGCGACAGCGCGTTGTCGCGCAAGGTCCGTTCGAACCGGTAACCCAACAGAGCCGCCATCGACTGGCCATTGGCAATGCCTTCAAGCAGTCGTTTGGCACGTTTGACACGCCGCGAGCGCAGGTCGATGTCAAAGGCCTTGCCCGCCGCCTGGCCGTTGGCTAAAAAGCCGCTGCGCAGCACGGCTGCGGCCGTGGCTTGCTGGATCGACGGCGCGTGCACATAGCCCAGGCTGTCCAGGGCCTGGTTCTGCCGGCCATTGGAATCCGGCTCCAGGTCTTCCACCACGCCCCAGGCACCCAGGTGAATGCCGGATGGTTTGGCATCACGAAGGGTGTCAAGCCGGTGTGTGGCCAGCGAGGTGACCCAGGCATCGAGCCGGTTGGAAAACAGGTCCAGCGTGGTGCGAAATGAATGCTGCAATTCGCCAGCGGTGCAATGCTGCAGGTATTCAAGGCTGTCATTGAAGCTGGCGATGTTGCTCATGTGCTGTGGCCATTCCTTGCGTGGCAACGCAAATTTGGCGCCGATGTGCTCCTCCACCGATTGCTTGCCTGTGGTGCCGGCAAGCTTCAGGCCCAGCACTGCCTGGGCGTGGTTCACCTTGATCTGGTCGCCGACCAGAATGCTGTTTTCCAGGCCATGGTATTCGGCGACTCCGACGCGGCTCATTTCCAGCTTGACGGTGTCACTCAGCGTGCCGATGCCCTTCAAATGGCCGTAGAAAAGCTCGTGGCCAGATTTGAGCACCTCTTCATCGGCGGCAAAACCCAGCATGGCTTCAAGCAGTGATTCGCCATTTTGCATTTTGACCAGCGGCGCACGTACGCTGCCAGTCGGTTGGCTCAGCACCTCAAGCAAGCTGCTGATGTAGTTGCGCTGCAGCGGGACCGGGCCATCCAGTTCGCGCTGCGGCTGGGTTTTGTCGCGTTGTACCCAGGGCACCGCGTCAAGCCAGTTGTACTTGGGCCGAACAGTGCAGGTTGAAATGAACGGCAGCTTCACGTTGTAGAGCTGCTGCCTGAGCAACCCGGTAATCAGCCCCATCTTCAAGGCTTCCTGAAACCTGGCAAACAGGGCAAATTCTGAATTGTTCTCGGCCGTGGCAGGCCCTGCGATGTCCCAGTAACGTTTGGCGACCGCCCAGGGTTGCATGCCCAGCACCTTGTGCAGGTTCTCGGCACTGGGGTCGCGCAGGTTGCAGGCCGTGACTGCGGCGGTGTCCCAAAAGCCGCGAAACCACTCAATGGCGTGCAGCAACTCGCGCTCAACCGGGGCGTTGCTGCGGGGAACAAAGCCACGCGCACTGACCGGCAAAATGCCATAGGGCTGCTTGCCCACCCGCAGGGCCGAAAGCGGGCCACTGGCGCGCAGCGCCCGCACCGACCAGGCCCGCGTCTGTGCCACGGCGTCGTCGTCAAGCAGTGAGTTGCGGGTATCGATCGGGTTCCAGAAATAGCGCAAGGTGTAGCCCAATGTTGCGCTCCACAGCGCATTGAGCATGTGACCGGCAGTGGCGCTCTCCTGCAAGTCTGCGCCGGGCACTTTGGCGGCATCAAACACCTCGCCCGGCAAGCCCAGCAGGCGCTGCAGGCGCGCGCCCGCACTGGCAAGCTCCACTGCGCTGGCTGCTGCTCGCGCGTCGGCGGCACTTGGGTCCATTTCTGCGGCAATGTCGGCACCGTTGGCGGCGAAACCGGCACGGGTGCTGCTGGTGTTGTTGGTGGGGGTGCCCTGGGCAACAAACTTCAGGCCTGCGCTGTGCTGGTGGTTGTCAAGCAAGCTGGCGATCAGGCTGGCGGCGGACTCGGGCGTTTGAGTCCAATCCACCCCCAGCACGATCAGGCGATCAATCTTGTGCTGCATGCGGGCGCGACCTTTCAGGTCACTCTGGGTCACGCTGATGGCCATGCCAGCGGCCAGCGCCTGCTCATAATTGACCATCCAGCCGCGGTCGCCGCCAAAGGGGTCATGGGTCTCCTTGTTGTCGACCAGCAGCGGGTCAAACGCGGGCGACATCGCAAGCAGGTCGGCCACCGGTTTGCCCCATTTGCGAAACACCTCGCGACCCTGCGCCTGTCCGATGACGACAAAGCGGTCGGGCAGTGCTGTGGCGTAGATCGTTTGCGAGTCCCGCGTTGCCAAAGGAATGGCAGCATCGTCAAACCGGGGTTTCGTGAACACAGCCTCTTCACCCTCTGCATTGATGGGTTTCCCCAGCTGGAGCAGGTTGGAGGGCGTGGTGCTGCGCACGATCCACGCGGCCCGCGCGGGCGCGTAAATGCGTGCGATCTGAATCCACGGCGAGCCGGTATCGGCAGGGTTGGCAAAGCGGCTCTCCCAATAGCGCTTTCCTTCGTCGATTTCCGATTGGGACAGACCCGGTTCATGGCCGAACGTGTGAATGGCGTCAGGGTAAATGCGCACCATCAACAACGAGGCGTCGTCGTTGTAACGGGTTTGCACCGCCACCGGCATCAGCATGACCGGTTGCGACGTACCCAGTGCTTCCACCAGGGCGGAATGATCGCGCTCGCCGACCAGCCGCTCGGACAGGCCAATGATCGATTGAAGGCGCTCCTCGGTGCCCTTGATGGCTGCGCGCGCGGCATCGCGCAAGGTCTTGACGTTGGCCTGGCGGTTCCGCAACTCATCGGCGTGCACATTCTGCCGTGCCAGGGCGTCCAGCTCGGCCTGCGCATGTTTCAACGCAACCGCGCTGGCACGCTGGGTGTCGCGCTGGCTCTGCAGATCGACGCGCGCCTGCTGGATTGCCTTCAGGTTCAAATTAAGTAGCGCCATGCTTTGCTCCTCAGGTCTTCAAATCTGCGCCAAGAAAAAATGCCCGGAATGGCTGTTGCAACAAGGCCCGGGCAATCTCTGCTGCGCTGGGCCTGGCGCTCAATGGCGGAAATTCAGCGAACGGTGGTTGCGGTATCTGTCTGAGCCCCTCCACTGTCACATGGCCACCAGCGGGCACGCCCAGGTGACTCCATGACAAGGCTTTGTAGGGGTTGTACTTCTGCATGACCGACGGCACCACCGGTGCAGCCACTTGTGCCATGGCCTGAATGTCCAGCAATGCTTTGACCAGTGCCGGGCGTCTGGGTGGCCCGGTACGCGGCGCATCCGGGTTGGGCACGTCCACGTCAAAGCCGAAACGCGGCTCATGCATCTGCTCTTCCAGAACAAAACACCAGTCGTCGCTGGGTGCCCGGTTCTGGTTGGCCGGATCGGGCGTGGCATCAATCTCGAAACCAAAGAAAGAGATGTCCTGGCCAATCGTGCCCGAGAACACCGGCAGTTGCACCGCGCCATCCGGACGGTGGCCATCCGCGTCCTTGAGCAAGGTGTTTTTCCCGGGCGTCTTCTTCCAGGCATACACGGCGGTGTTCGGGTAGCGGCGCAGCAACTGGCCGCGTACCAACAGGGCCACGCGGTCCGGGTCACCACCGACCGGATCGAAGCGTCTGCCCAAGGGCTGAACCCCCCATTGGTGCATGGGCTGCATGTCGTCAAGCGCAATCAGGTTGTAAAGCGGGGCTGGGCCAATTTGCGTGCGCCCCCAAAAGCGCTGGAACGGGGTGCCACGAAGGTCGGTCGGAAACCCGCGCCACAGCAGTTCCCGGTTCATCTCGCAATTCGCACCGGCCATGAAGCTGTCGATGAAATGCTGGTTCACGCGCACAAGCATCACCAGGTCCTGCGGAATGCCGTCGATGCCGGGCATGAAGGCGTTTTCGTCCCATTTGGCAAGGCGCCGGTAAAGCGGCTCCGGCAATTTCGGCCAGTGCATGACCCGGTCGAACAGTTTGGGAATCATGAAGCGGTGACGTGCCAGCGCGTCGGTGCTGGACAGATGCGACGCCACAAAAGCGCTGTCTCTGCTCAAGGCCAGGCTGGCTACTGAGACGCTGGAGACCAGGCGTGCGCGCAAAGTGGTCTCTGGCTGTGTGCGCAGGCTGATGGTGTTTCTGGCAACGGCCACGGAAAAATCGACGGCCTGCAGTTCGACATGGCTGCTTTGGTAGGCATCAAGCCATAACGCCTGACTCCCGCGCGTGGCGACCGCGTACCGGTTCAGGATGTCGCGGCTTCGCAAGGCCGGTGGCAAGGTGAGTGTCGTGACCAAGGGCTGCAACGCGGCGGCCTGGCTCGGCACCAGGTCGAAACTCTCGTTGATCGAGAAGTTGGCCGACGCTTGGCCGGTCACCGGTGCGCCGGACTGCACCGCATTCACCGGAAGCGCCGCAAAAACACCCGCTGAGCTGTAGGTGCGGGCATCGTTGATGCGAACCGTGCCCAGGCTCACGCCCGCCAACGCACGGGCCTGGGCGGCGCGTGGCGCGGTTTGCTTGAGGTCCCGTCTGGAGGAATCAAGCTGGCGAAACAGGGCGCGGTCAAGTTTGAGGCCGCCACTGCGCGCGTCCAGCCGCATGGTGCTGAACTTGAGGGCAGCGGCGCCCTGATTGGCCTGCTGCTGCACTTCAACCAGCACGCCCTCCACACCGCGATTGCCCAGCGATTCCACGGTTTTGGCCACAACACCCCAGTCGCTGGCTTGAATCGCCGGGGTCGCGCTGGCCAACTGTGAAAAGCGCTGAACATGCAGATCCGTGAAGACGCCCAGGTGTTGCGCGGGCCGGATCTTCAAGCCAGGCACGCCATTTTTGGTCAACGCCTTGGTGGATTCGCTGGACGCATTCACAAGTTGGCGTACCTGGGCCACGGTGAACTGGGTGCCCAGCCCGCGTGCGCGCAAGTCAAGCTGTGTGCTGTCGGCAGCCTGCAGGTCCACGCCGTCAAAGGCATGCGTGCCCAGAATGCCGTCTGGCATGAAATCGTTGACCTTGAACGCGGCGCTGCGACTGGTGGCACTGGCCATGGCGCCCAGATAGCGCGCATTCTGCCTGGCCAATGCGGGCAAGGCGCTGTTGAGGCGGGCGGCCATGCGCAGACTGCGCCGCTGCGGCGTCGTGGCGCGGCGCAGGGCCGTGTCGGTGAGCGCAGGCGGCAGGCTGGAGCGCGCGATCTGGCCACCAATCGATGCAATCTCCCCGCCAATGCGGTAGCCGACGCCGTTGCCTGCCAAGGCCTCAATCCTCGACAGTGCTGGACCCATGACCTGAAGCAGCCGCTCGGGCGAAAGGGTGTCAAAGTGCTTGGCCTTGAGCGCACGCTGTGCTTCGATGGCCAGGCGCGTCAGGTTGAAGGTCATCTCGGCTTTGAGTATTTCGCCGACCTGGTCCCACGCCGCGTCCGTGAACACTTCCTGGTTTTTCCGCACAACTTCCGCACCGTAGCCCGCGGCACCCCGGTAGCGCGGGTTCAGGTTCAGCCCGGCAATCCAGTGCTTTGATTCCTCTGTCTTGGTTACCTGATGTTTCTTGGCGTGCCAGGCGCCGACCATCTGCGGCTTCACCTCCATCCGCTGCGCCTGTGCGAGCGCAGCAACAGGGCTGGTCGGGTCGGCAACGTTCTCCTGGCTGGTGTTGACGATGATGGCCAGGCTGTCGGCCTGCGTCGGGTCGGCCAGCGCGCCCGGCTTGTAACTCATGGGCACCAGGGCGCCTTCCATGGTTGCGATGGCCCCTTGCACAAAGCCAGTCAGGAGCGGATCGACACTTAAGGGTGCGGTGCCCACGTTGGACAGCACAGCGGCAATTTCCGGGTTGCCTTTGTAGGCGCTCGGGGTTTTCAGGCGGCGGGCCAGTGCTTCGAAGTCGCCCGCTGGCCCGGTGGAAAATTCCCAGTGGTGGTAAACCGGCAGCAGCACGTCGGTGGGTGCAGCGGTATCCCAGGCCGGTCCCAAGGTCAGCATGTCGGCCGGCTTTGACTCTGCCAGCCCCAGCCCGCGCAGGCGGCCGGGCTCGAAGGCAGGCACGACACAGGCCACGTAGTCCTTGTTGGGTTCAAGGCGACGCGGGCAAATGAGACGCGAGGCGTTGCTATCCGGGTCGTGTTGCAAGTCCGCCTGCAGCCCCGCCGCATTGGTGGCCTTGCTGACCACCTGCGCGTGAGCCCACGCCCAGGATTCGGTCAGATTCGGAAGCTCGGTTTGCACATCGGCGCCCTTGACGCGCACCGTGGGCAGCGGCCCCTGCGACGGCATTTTCGGCGTACCGGTTTTGCTGCGATCCAGCACAATCAAGACCAGCCAGGGCCGCAGGCGACCATCGTTGTTGGCCATGGCGGGTGTCAACATCCAGGGGAAGTCGGGTGGATCGAAATCAACCAGGGCCAGGTAGTTGGGCTCAAAGTTGCGCATGTTGGGTTTGGGGTCGGTGCGCAACACCAGACGGGTGTCGATGGCCACCACGTCACCTGGGCCATACAACTGCATGACGGGCGGTGCGAGTGCCGTGTCGGCGTTGTTGCCCGCAAATTTCAAACCAATCTGCGCACTGGCGCGCGCGCCCATCAGGGTCCCAGCCCCCAGCGTGTCGGGCTGGGTCAGCGCGACAGTCAAGCCACGGCGCACCCAGGGCATGAACTGGTAGGCAATCGCGGTACTTGTGGCCATGGGTTTGACTCCTTCAACGGGGTGACAGTGGATCCGCGTGGATGCCTGAACTCACATCAAAACGCCTGCGCAGTCTCGAACGCCTCAACCACCTGCAGCGCTTTGCCGCTTGCCAGGACCTGGTCTTGCGCGGCCCAATAGGACTGCTTTGCGGCACCCGCCAACGCGGTTCCCACCAGTGTCCCGACAGCCAGATCCACCGTCTGCAGCGACGGCGGGTTGACGTTGATCTTGACCTCGATGGCGGGCTTGAGCCTGGCGCTGCGCCGCAATTCGGACTGGCCGGCCGCACTCTGTGATTTGGCCCAGCTCAGGTGGCCCACTTCCGTCAGTGCCGCATGGGACAGCTCCGATGTGGGTTCGGGCGTTGACAGGTTGACCTCTTCATAGTCAAACACATCGATTTGGACCTCGCCAAAAAGATACTCCCGCTGGCCCACTTCAAAGCCCGCTTCAAACCGCTCGAAGGACGGCTTGCTGAACAAGTCGTCCTCTTTCAGGTCAAAGAACTGGGCGGCCGAGAAGTTGTCATCAAGCTGCTTGTCAGGCGACTTGACCGATGCGCCAAAGCGCACCTCGCCAATGCCGATTTGTGTCTCGCCTTCGATGCCATCGGTTCCCAGTTTGGCCATTGCTTTATTCAACGGCATGCGCTTTTGCACGAACTGCAAAACAGCATTGGGATGGGCCAGCACGTCTTTGGTTGCGGGCAATTTCACAAAGGTGGCAAATGCGTCACCGGCCTGCGCAAGCTGGGCCGACCAGTTGCCGGGCTTCTCGACCTCTTCCTTGAGCAGCGTTGCCAACGACAGTTTGCGCACCGTGGTGGCGCGGTCCTCGCCCCAGCTTTCATCGACATGGAAGCTGAAGTCGGGCAGTGGCCATGGCGTGTGAATCTCGGCACGGCCCACAATGTGCCAGCGACCGGGCCCGGCAAACATGCCGTAAATGTCGACACTGGAAAAGTCAATGTCAAACACCTCAATGCAGGCCCAGACATGCAACTCCACTTCAAAGCGGAATTTCGGAACGATATAGATGATGGCGTCAAACTCGAAGCCACCTTCGAAGCTGGCAATGCCGATATCGGCCCACACGCGCATGCTGGAGCCGCCCTGCACCGTGGCCGAGGTCACAGCAAAGTAGCCTTTGAACTGCATACCCACCGGGCCAATGGACAAGTCCGCACCAATGCGCTGGAAGGGTGACGGCAGCCCCGGCGGCAGGTCGGTAAAGCGCGGGTGAAAGCCACCGGCGCTGATCAGGAAGCTCGGTTTGTCGCCAAACAGTGCGCGAAAGGCAAACTGTCCGGTCAGCGAAATGAACACCACGCGCGAATCGCGCAGCACGCCGTCAAACCAGATCTTGAGCGGGTCAAACACAATGCCACCGGCGAAATCTACTTGCAGGCGCAGGATAGCCAGAGACTTGTCGACCAGAGGCGGCAACTGCACGATGACCTGGCCCACGAAAATGATCTGGCTGGCTTCGATCAAAATGCCCAGGCGCGCGGTCACCAGGCTGGGCGTGCTCCAGCCCATTTCGAGCATCGGGCCAATCACAAACCCGCCGGCCTTGAACGGGAAGATGATGCGCAATTGGCTGATGATCTGCGGCGCGTTTGCGACTGGGTTTTGCGGGAACAGGAAGTTGTCCAGCGACCCGCTGGCAAGGCCCTGCGACAGCACATCCACGCTCACCGTGTGCTGCACGCCAAGCAAGCCGCCGATGCCTGTCAACGTGAATCCAAACCCCAGTTGAATCGGCGGCAACTGTGCGGTGATGATCAGCAGCAGCGACCAGCCGCCGGGGTTTTTGGTGGACAGCAGCCCGATGGCCTTGACGCCAATGGCTGCAATGCGAATATCCAGAATGCCGCCGTACTCGCCCCGGTCCGGGTCGAACAGCAAGAAGCCGCCGCCTTTGACGATGCCTGCGTCTATCGCCAGGCCCGCGCCCGATGGCGGCTTCAGGTCGAAGCGCGGCAGCGTTGCACCGGCCAGCAGGTCGTCGAGTTTCAACAAGGTGCCAAGCCGGTCGATCGAACCCGAGAACGGGCCAATCTGCACCTGGAACGAGCCGGAGAGTTCGATCTCGATTTTGTTCAGGTCCTCCGCCTTTTTCATCTCGAACGTCAGGAACGGAATCTGAACCGGGCTGTTGGGTATTTTTTCAAGCGGAATCGTCGCCTTCAGGCCGGTTCCGTCTTTGAGCCGCAGGCCACCCGCCAGGTCGGCAATCAGGCCAAACGTCAGTGCCACTTCAATCGCGTCGCCGAGCACGGCGCCCAGGAACGGGTCGTCGCCGACTTTGAGGACCAGCTTGCTGTCCTTCAGGTCAAACTCAACCAGCGGATTGAGCTTTTTCAGCGTGAAGCCGCCCGACAGGTGACCAATTTTGAAGTGCGTCTTGGCGACGTTGCCCAAGATGAGTGGCTTGGTGCGCTTGAACAGAATGCCAATTTCAGAGGTGCCGCTGAGCTTCGGCGCTGCCAATGGCGGTAACGGCAAGGTCAATGCGGGCAGGTCAAGCTGCAGCCCGATCTGGCCGTCGCCCTTGAATTCGATCGCAAAATCGCTGGCGCCTTCACCGGCTTTGAGCTTGAGCAGCAACTCTGCGTAGAGTTGCTGCGGCAGGTTGTACCCGAGCCGCAAATCGAGACGGTTGGCACCCCCGCCTGCCAGCGTAAAGAGTTTGCTCGCCATGGTTGGGGGCGGTGGCGGAACCGGCGCGTTGGCCACCACCCAGCCCTTGGCATCGTCCAGATTGGGCGCGCTGAAGGAGCGGTCCAGAATGGTCCCAATGGCCATGATCACCAAGCCCAGCACCATCTGGTCATCGGCCACAGTTTGTGCTGGCACCGCGTTGCCAGCCGGGTCCTGGCCTTTGAGCATGTAAACCAGCCGTCGCGCCTGAGCATCACCCACAGGCGCCTCGGCATCGCCGCTCAGGATCAGCAGCAACTTGGCGATGGAGTAGGCGCTGGGCGGCTTGCCAGGGTCGCTTGAGACAATGCGCTTGATCTGCTTGATGACGTTGGACAAGTCACTTAACCCGGCATTGCCCCCGCCAATGGCGGCCAGCAATTCACCGATGGTTTTGAGTGCGGCCAGCGACTCGCCCACCACCATGGTGGCGACTGCCAATGACTGCGCCTGCGCATGGCTCGCGTTGAAGCCATTCGGATCGACCAGCGCGGCTGACTTGTTGAGTTCCAGGCCCAGTCGAGTGCGCAAGGCATCAATGAGCGGGGTGACAAGCTGGGGCGGGCCGCTGGCCTGCAAGTCGGCTTCCAGCGCCGTGACGCTGGTCTGCAACCAGCTGAAAGCCCGAAGAAAAACAGTGTCGGCTGTGCCGCTCATAGTGCCTCCCGCGACGGTGAAACCCCGTTGGATCGAATCGCCTGCCTGTGCGACCCGGTGTTATGCGTTTGGGGGCGAAAACTCAAGCCCCGTGTTTCAGCAAATTATGGGGAGAATCGCGGACTCTGTGGGAATCGGAGGCTGTAACAAAATTGGCGATCAGGTAAAACTCTGTTACCAAAATCGTCGAAAAATTAACCTGCAGGTTAATTTTTAACCTAAAAACCGCTGAAATCCTGAAAAAGCGGGCTAAATTGGTCTATAGCCCTCGTATAATATAAAAAGTTTGCTATATATACAATAGCAAAAGGCAGCCCAATCTGAGTTGCCTTCTGAGTTGCCGCGCAGCAGCAATCCGTCCGGTCACAGCATCTTCTGGATCAGCGCTCCCGTAAACAGCACCGGCCCGGTTGGCCCGCCCGCGCTGGGCACCCCGCCTTTGGGCTCCAGGCTGATGGCCAAAGTCGGCACAGCGCGTACATCGCCGTCGCTGGCCGTCAATTGCAGCAGTTTGTCGCTGCCCAGGACGCCCAGCGACCTGGGACCGCCACTGGGTGGCAAGGCCCAAAGCTGCAAGGAGCGGTCGCCCGCCTCCTGGTAGGCGCCCACGCGCTGCAGCACCAGCTTGCGGTTCTTGGGGTCAAAGGTCACGAGCATGGAAGCAGCAGATTTGTCGTTCGCCAATACCGCAACGTATTCGATTTGCGGCGTTGCCAGCAACTGGGCTTGCAAGCGGCGGATTTCACCACCCATTTGATCGCGGACGTTCAAGCCCGTGACCACGGCCACAACGCTGGCCAGCGCACCGGCTGCGGCCACACCACGCCAAAGTGACAGGCCGCGCCACCAGCCCTGTACGCCCGCGTTTTGCCGGGCCTCAGTGCTGGCCGCTTCGCGCCGTGCCTGCATGCCCTGCGCTTCGGTATCGGCCCGTACCAGGTTTTCAATGCGCGTCCAGACCAGCGGACTGGGCATTTCCTGGCCTTGCAGTTCGTTCATGCCAGCGAGGCGGGTCTGCCACACCAGCGCAGCGGCGCGCAGGGAAGGGTGCTCGCGTGCCAGGGTCTCAAAGCGGCGGCGTGCGCCACCGCGCAATGTGCCCAGCGAATAGCTGCTGGCAAGAACGTCCAGCAATTCAGGTTTGTCAATCAGGTTCATGGGTGATGTTCTTGCTGCGCTCAGGCAAAGCGGGCCATGCAGTTGCGAAGTTGATCCAGCCCGCGCCGGATCCAGGTCTTGACGGTGCCCAGTGGCAGCTTGAGTTGCTGGGCAAGTTCGCTGTGGCTCAGGTCGCGGATATAGGCCAGGCTGACAACTTCGCGCTGGCGGTTGTCCAGCTTGCCCAGGCACTGGTGCAATGCCCACGCCTGCTCGCTGGCCTGCGCGGTATCCATCGGGTTGGGTGACTCGCCTTCCAGTGTGTCAGACAGCACTTCGTCCAGTTCCTGGGTCAGGTGACTTCGGTCAGCGCTGCGCCTGCGCAGTTGGTCCAGGCCGCGGCTGCGCACGATCAGGCCCATCCACGCCATGGGCGGGCTCAAGGAGGCGCGGTAATCGCCAGCCGAGCGCCATATCGTCAAAAACGCCTCTTGCAGCACGTCCTCGGCGCGCTCGCGTTGAACCACCACGCGCAGCGCCAGGCCGTACAGTTTGCCAGCGCAGGTGTCATACAGCGCTTTGAGGGCCGCATGGTCGCGCGCGGCGATGCGGTCCAGCAGGCGTATCAGTTCGGCGTCATGGCCACTGGACCCGTTTGAATAGCCGGAGCTGTTCAGGGGTTGGGCGCCGACGGTGTTGGGGCTGGTGAGGTTGTGCGTGCTCATGCTGAATTGTCCAATAAATCAGCCACCTTGCAAAATTTGCAATGCGCAGCGCCTGGTTGTGCCTTGAATACGGCACCAAACCGAAATTGGATTCACAAGGGTTTTTCCTACAAGTTTTTGCGGAAGTTCTGAATCCAGCCTGTGCACTTGCTACGTACCATAAATAGTCGGTCGTGCACCACAGTTTGCCGCCTACACGGCAAATACTATGACTGACGTACCGGTTTTCCAACTATTGATAAGGATGTTCCCATGAAAAATCGCACTTCCGTTTCCCTTTGTGCTGTTGCGCTTGCTGCGCTCGGGCTGAGCGCATGCAGCAGCGTGGGCACCAGCCAAATGGCGTCGACAACGACGTTCTCGCAAGCTGTCCTGCCCGATGTGGTGAAGGTGCCAGCGGGAAATCGGGTCGCCATGGAAAGCGTCGGGGTGGGTGACATCACCTACGAATGCCGCGCTAAAAAAGACATGGCCGACCAGTTTGAATGGGTTTTTGTGGGCCCCGAAGCTGCCCTGAACGACCGCAGCGGCAAGCGCATTGGCCGCTATTTCGGCCCACCCGCAACCTGGGAAAGCATGGACGGCTCCAAGCTGACGGGCGCGCAA
>JANMCB010000192.1:0-13950 GCA_031360805.1 Rhodoferax sp. | reverse complement strand
AGCGGCTGCTGGCCTCCACCAGGTTCACCGTGTCAGGCTGCAGGGTGTAGTCGTCGCCGATCAACTCAAGTTTGATCCAGGGTGTCTCAAACACCTCGCGGGCCATCTGCGCGGTGGTGATGACCTCCTGCACGCTGTGGCAGCCGGCCGTATTGGGCAAGACTGGCACACCCAAGTTTCGAAGCAGATCCCAAAAGCTGTTGTTTGCCCCGTCTGAAGTACTGGGTGAGAGGTTTTGCCTACGCAAGGATGCCGTCACCATGGCGGGTTGAGACGCCTTTACGGCGGCTTCCAGAACCTTGGGAGACGGATAGCGCGACGTGCCCAGCAACAATCGGCTGTAGAAAGACTGGCCGTAAAGAACCAAGGGGTCAACTCGCGGTGCAAGTACAGTGGAATCGATCATGGTTGCAAGTTTTTCAGGTTGTCGGGTGCGGGCTTTCCAATTTCGCCGCTGATTCAACCGCCCGTCACGGGTCGGATGATCTCAACACTGTCGTCGGGCTCAAGCAGGGTTGTTGCATAGCGGCTTCGTGGCACAAACTGCATATTAATGGCCACAGCGAAGGGCGGCGCAAGCTTCAAAATCTCTACAGCGTCCGCCAGCGTCGCGCCTGCGGGCAGGTCGTGGTCCATTTTGTTGATGTTGATTTTCATGGGCAATCCAGATCCAGTGCAAACTGCGCCGCCAATGGAGAAGCCGCAGCTTCAATCCATTGCATCACCACATCAAGTAGCGCGGGTGCTACCAAGAATCCGTGCCGGTACAAGCCGTTGATTTGCAGCGTGTGGGCGCCCAGGCGGCGAATGGCGGGCAGGTTGTCCGGCAAAGTCGGGCGGCATTGGCTTGCAATTTCAAGAATGCGGGCCTCCGCAAAACCGCTGTGAACAGCATACGCCGCGCTTAGCAATTCAAGAGACGATCTCACGCTGGCGGGCGACAGGTCGCTGGATTCAATCTCCGTGGCGCCCACCACAAAGACATGGTCGGGTTTTGGGGCAATGTAAAGCGGATATCGAGGGTGCATGAGGCGAACAGGGCGGTTCAACTGAACCTCCGGCGCGTGCAAGCGGATGACTTCGCCACGAACTCCCCGCAAATCAGACCATTCTGGCCTGGCGCCCATGCCACGACAGTCAAACAGCCAGTCAGGCTGGCCTGCCCGCCCTGGTGAAAAATCAGCCAAATTGCGGGCACTGTTCCAATGTATTTCAACGCTCTGCCGATGCAATTGATGCAGCAGCGCATCCAGCAAGGCACGGTTGTCCAGTTGGCCCTCTTCGGGCAAGAAGTAACCCTGGCTGAATCGCTGCGCCAGGGCTGGTTCCAGCAAGGCGATTTCCTCGGCGCCTACGGACTTTGCATGGGGCAACTCTGGCACCCGAGCCTGCGTGGCGTCGAGCTGGCGTGCGAATCGGGTGGCCTCTGGCGCGTCCTGGCGGTGCCAAACCACGAGCGTGCCGTTTTGTTGAAAAAATACGGGCTGCTCCAGCTGCGACAAAAGCTGCGGCCAGCGGGTCAGCCCGTAGTGCCCCATGCGCACCACACCGACTTCGGTGACGGCGGATTCTGCAAGCGGCGCCAACATGGCTGCGGCAACCCTTGCCGCAGAGCCTTGGGCATCGGGGCCACCGGCTTCGTGCACCACGACTGAATGACCAGAGCGCGCCAGCTCGCAAGCCAGCAGCCGACCCATCAGGCCCGCACCCAGCACGACGCTGCCTGGACGGGCTTGCGAATCAGGCATGGATTGCACCGATAATTTTCAACATGGAAAATTTTGCTTCGTCAATTTCAGCATCTGGTACTTCCCGGGTTCGCTACCCTCGTGTGCTGACCATCGCCGGGTCGGACAGCGGGGGTGGCGCGGGCATTCAGGCAGACCTTAAAACCATGTCTGCGCTGGGATGCTATGGCATGACCGCGATCACGGCGATCACGGCGCAAAACACCATGGGCGTTACCGCCATTCACGGCGTGCCGCCCGAGGTTTTGAAGGCACAGCTGCAAGCCGTACTGGACGATATTGGGGTAGACGCCGTCAAAATCGGGATGTTGCATTCGCCGGAAGTGGTTGAGGTGGTGGCCTGGGCAATTGACAATTACCGCATCAAGAATGTGGTGCTTGACCCGGTGATGGTCGCCACCAGCGGCGACACCCTGGTTGGGCAGGACACGGTGAAAGTGCTGGTACGCGAACTTTTTGGGCGTGCCATGGTGGTGACACCCAATCTGGATGAAGCAGCCTTGTTGCTGGGGCACGCAATCGGCAGCGAGGCCGGCCTCGATCCGGCCGCGCAAGCTCTGTTGGCGCTGGGCGCGAGAGCCGCGTTGCTCAAAGGTGGTCATCTGGAAGGTGCACAGGTCATTGACGTGCTGGCGCGGCCGGGTCAGCCGCTGCTGCGTTTGCAATCGGGCCGGATTGACAGCCGTAATGTGCATGGTACCGGGTGTACGCTGTCCTCGGCGATTGCCTGCTTTTTGGCGCTGGGCGCTGAATTGCCTGGGGCGGTGACCCAGGCGCGCGCCTACATTTTGCAGGCCATTGCTTCGGGTGCCAATGTGCAAACCGGCCACGGGCATGGGCCTTTGAACCATGGTCATGCACCTGTCGCCATGAAATTGCTGCCGGTCGCTTGAGTCTTCAAACGGCCTGTAGCGTGCGGGCAGACTGGGGCCGCGTCAGCCAGGCCAGCACAAACGTGCAGGCTAGCGCGGGCAGGGCGGCGCCCCATTGCGGCGCCCATTTAGCGATGACGTGGTAGAGCACGATGCCCGCAATCCACAGCGCCGCAGCACTAATGTCAACGCTTTTTTGAGTCGGGATGATTGAAGTCGCATTCAAGCTCAAACGGCCCAAAATCACACCATACAAGGGCACAAAGACCGAGCTCAACATCAGCAGGAACGGCTCCAGGCTGTGCATTGGCAGGAACAGGGCGAGGACGGTGCATGCGGCGGCAATCACCAGTCCCCACTGCCTGAAGCTCCAGTTCGGCATCAAGCTGTGGCTGGACACGGCGCCTGAATAAACGTCGCCGTAGGCATTGTCGATTTCATCAAACAGGATCAATCCCAGCGCGATCAGGCCGCCTTGCGCCATCAGCAGCGCAGTCACCAGGTCGGTGCCTGGCGTGGCTACGCTCACCACCATCACACCCAGCCCATAGCACCAGATATTAGCCAGCGCATAGCCAAGCCAGGTGCCGCTCATCGCGCTTTTGCCGTCCTTGCCATGGCGGGCGTAGTCGGCAATCAACGGCAGCCAGGACACGGGCATTGCAATCACCAGGTCCATCGCAGAAAACAGGCCCATACCGCCGTTGCCGGAGCGCGTCCAGAAGGCGTCAAACCCTTTGGCAGAAATTTGTGCGCCAAACTGCCAGGTCAGCCATACCAGCGAGGCAATCACCAACGGCAGTGCAAAGCGGCCAATCAGCTTGCGCACGGTCGTCAGCATTGACGCTGCGATCAACGCACATAGAACCCCGCCCCAAATCGCGGTGGTGACAACCGAGCCGCCAAAGCCGCTCAAGTCCAGCCCGAACGACTGCTTGGCAATGGCTGCGGTGCCGTCGCGCATGACCACCAGTTCAAACGTGGTCCAGCCGATGAGCTGCACAATATTGAGAAGCACTGGCAGTTTTGCGAAGGCGCTGCCGTAGGTGGCATGCATGAGCCCGGCGCTGGTCAAGCCGGAATCGCAGCCCAGTTTGGCGGTCCAGCCCAGCAAGCCAGCGCCAATCAGCGAGCCCAGCACAATGGCAATGGCCGCGTCACGCGTACCCACTGCGGGCACCAGGTAAGCACCGATTTGCATCACCAGAAGCCCGACGCCCAGGCTGAACCACAGCGCCGCGTGCTGCGACCAGCCGAACACCCGGTCGTTGTTGGAAACCGGCATCAATGCACGGTTACCGGTCGTTTGAGTTGAAGAATTAATAGTTGCCACCAAGCACGCTCCATGCAAAAAAAGTGGCAGGTCGGCATCATCTGCTGCGGGGGGAGTGCCAACGGCCATTGCCGGGAACCCCCCGCTTTCAACAAGCTTCCCTGCGCGAGGATTACCTCAATCAGGTTCAAAGGGACTTTCTCAGTCGCTGCATTGCTGCAACAACACCCCTAGCGGATGCACCCGGCAAACGGACAGTCTACGGGCACGGATGAATTGTACTTAAACCTGAAGCAGCCTGCGCGCGTCAGGGCTGACTGGTTTTGGCTGACCGATTTGGGCCTAACGCTCGAACACCGGCGTTTCAACCCCCAAGACCTTATGCAGCTTGGGCGACGTTGTGGTGTATTGCAGCATGACTTTCTTGTCGGGGAACACAATCGCCGTTGCGCCAAATGCAGCCAGGGCGCACTCGTGAAATCCGCTCAAAATCAGCTTCTTCTTGCCTGGGTAGGTATTGATGTCACCGACTGCAAAAATGCCCGGCTCGCTGGTGGCGAACTTTTCAGTATCGACCTTGAGCTGGCGGCGTTCAATGTCCAGCCCCCAATCGGCGATAGGCCCGAGCTTGGGTGACAGGCCAAAAAATATCAGCAACTGGTCAAGCGGTACGCTGGTTTTGCTGTCGTCGGTGCCGGTGATGGTGATGTTGGCGATTTGCCCGTCTTTTTCTTCGAAATCTGAGACCTGTCCGACCATGAACTTCATTTGATGGGCGTCACACAGCGCACGCATTTTCGCCACACTGGCCGGCGCAGCAACAAAACCGTCGCGCCGATGCACCAACGTCACGCTTTTGGCTTTCATTGGGCCGTCTGTCACGAAATCAAGCGCCCAGTCCAGTGCTGAATCACCTCCGCCCAGAATGACGACGTCCTTGCCAGCGAAGCCAGCCCGGTTTTTGACCTTGTAAAACACCTGGCAGTTGGCGGCGTCGGCGTCTGAAAACCGTGAGATCCCTTCCAGGTTGAGCAAGCGTGGCTGGAACGCGCCCATGCCGGCGGCGATAAAAATCGTCTTGGTCAGGAACTCGGTGCCCGAAGATGTCTGCAGCACAAAGCGTCCATCGGCCTGCTTTTCTATCTTGCTGACCTCCTGGTTGTAGTGAAACGTAGCGCCGAACGGTTCAATCTGTTTCATCAGGCTGTCAGTCAGCTCTTTGCCGGTGCAAACCGGAATTGCCGGAATGTCGTAAATCGGTTTGTCGGGATAAAGCTCGATGCATTGGCCGCCCGGGTAGGGCAGCAAATCAATGACGTGCGCCTTGATTTCCAGCAAGCCCAACTCAAAAACCTGGAACAGCCCAACCGGGCCCGCGCCGACAATTACTGCGTCTGTTTCAATCATGGTGTCGCTTTCGTTAGCTTCAGCGAACCAACAGCGGCAGCTTGCCCGTCTTGTCTTTCCAGTCGTCGGCGTCAGCCGGCGGTGTTTTGCGTTTGGTAATGCTTTTCCAGCCGGACAGTTTGGCAAGCTCTGCATTGAGCTTGGTCATGTGCTGCTGGTCTGCGGGCACGTCCTCTTCGGCATAAATGGCATTCACCGGGCACTCGGGGATGCAAACCGCGCAATCAATGCATTCGTCGGGATCGATTGTCAAAAAGTTTGGACCTTCGCGAAAACAGTCCACAGGGCAGACGTCCACGCAATCGGTGTATTTGCATTTGATGCAGGCTTCGGTGACGGTGTGGGTCATGGACACTTCTATAAAATCAATTTTAGGGCGCATTGCTGCGTTGCAAAGCTTCGCAATACTAAGGTATTGCTGTGTCAAAGTGTGAAGTTCAGGCCTTGCACTGCATCCCCAAAATTGAATTTCTAGAGGTGCCCATCCAAGGCAACGGAATACTTACAACGTTGATTTTATCGAACCAGAACTGCCCCAGCGGTTTTATGCGATGCGGTGTCCACCAGCACCATCGACCCCAGCACACGCGATTCGCTGTAGGGCAAGGTCGCCAACGGCTGCTGAAGGGTCAGCTCCACGTGGCCAATGGCGTTGGCACCCAGCTCCGTTGCATCTTCCTCGGCCAGTGAATTGATGTTCAGCTTGTGAACCACGCGCTTCACCTTGGCCTTGACCCAGCGATGGCCATGCAGTGCCCAGTAGACACGGCCCGCCACCAGTGGCTCGTCGTCCATCCAGGCGATGGTGGTCGACAATTCATTGCTTTGGACGAACTGGCTGGCAGCAGCAACGCTTCCTGAAATCCAGTCACCCCGCGATACGTCAACCTCCCGGTCCAACACAATGCCGGCACTGTGACCCGCCTGCACGGACATCGGTGCACGAACATGGTTCAGTACCTGCGCAACTTTGGCCGTTTGGCCGCTGGGCAGAATCGCGATTTCCTGTCCCATCTGCACGCTACCCGTCGCAACCCGTCCCCAGAAGATACGCCGGCCCTGCCTGGTGTCGCTGGAGCTTGAAAATTTCTCGACCCATTGCACCGGAAACGAAAATGGCAGCGCCACTTCAGATTGAATGGTGGGCAGTTGCGTCAGGATGTCAAGCAGGCTTGGGCCGCTGTAGCCGCACCAGCCGGCGTTTTGCGCTGCCAGGCCTTCACCACAGCGGTCGACCACGTTCCAGCCTTTGAGTGCCGACACGGGAACGATCGCTGTAACGCCAAGCTGCGCGGATTTTGCAAATGTACGCAAGGCAGCGCTGATATTCTGGAATGCCAAAGCCGGGTTGGCAACTGCATCAAGCTTGTTCACGGCAAAAACAATGCTCGGCACGCGAAGCAGGTTGACCAGCAGTGAGTGGCGGCGTGTTTGCAGCAACAGGTCCAGCTGCGCGTTCTCCCAGTCAAGCTTGGTCGCGTCGACCAGGACAACTGCCGCATCCGCGCTGCTGGCCGCTGTGACCATGTTGCGGGTGTATTGCTCGTGCCCAGGCGCATCACCGATGATGAATTTGCGCGATTCAGTGGCGAAGTAGCGATACGCAACGTCAATGGTGATGCCCTGTTCACGCTCGGCCGACAAGCCATCGGTCAACAGCGCCAGATCGGTTTCGCCCTGGCGCTGCACGCCAGCCAGGTGGTCCTGCAGCACGGCCTTGCTGTCGACAAGCAAACGGCCAATCAAGGTGCTTTTGCCGTCATCCACCGACCCGCAGGTAATGAATTTCAGCGCGGACCTGAGATCATTTAGGCCATTCGCCTTCGTATCACTCAGGTTTTCGGGTATTGAAGTTGAGGTGGTGGTCATATATAAAAAAAGTCTGATAAATGGGCGTGCCTTCAGTCCAGAGATGCCGCAGAACCGGCTCTGCCGGGCTGCTGGCGTCGCCCCCTGCAAGGGGGAAAGCGGCCACACAAAGTGGGCAAGCCGGGGGGTGTTTTAAAAATACCCATCCTTTTTTCGTTTTTCCATCGAAGCTTCGGAAGTTTTGTCGTCCATGCGGGTTGCGCCGCGCTCGCTGACATCGGCAGCCAGCGTTTCGATCACGATTTCAGCGGCGCCACTGGCCAGGCTGGGCACAGGGCAGGTGCAGGTGATGTCGCCCACTGTGCGAAAGCGCACGTCCCGCATTTCAGACTGCTCGCCAGCCCGTAACGGTGTGAGCGGTGTCACAGGCACCAGCAGGCCTTTGCGCTCAACCACCTCGCGCTGGTGCGAGTAATAGAGCGACGGCAGGGCAATGCGCTCGCGGTCAATGTACTGCCACACGTCCAGCTCGGTCCAGTTTGAAATCGGAAACACGCGAAAGTGTTCGCCCGGTTGCAGTCGGGTGTTGAACAGCGTCCATAGCTCGGGGCGCTGGTCCTTGGGCTGCCATTGGCCAAAGCTGTCACGGTGCGAGAAAATGCGCTCCTTGGCGCGGGCCTTTTCTTCATCACGGCGCGCACCGCCAATCAGCGCATCAAATCGGAATTCTTCAATCGCTTCCAGCAGCGTCACCGACTGGTGCACATTGCGTGATTCGCCCGGATGCGCCAGGCGCACGGTGCCGCGCTTCATGGAATCCTCAACGTTGCGCACGATCAGTTCTGCCCCGAGTTCCTTGGCGCGGGAGTCGCGGAAATCGGTCACTTCATGGAAGTTGTGGCCGGTGTCGATCATCAGAAGTGGGAAGGGAATATTGCCACTACCGGAGGGGCTGGTCGGTCCACCAAACGCCTTTTCAGCGCATTTCAGCAGCACCAAGGAGTCCTTGCCACCCGAAAACAGCAGGGCAGGGCGCTCAAACGTAGCGGCCACTTCGCGCAGGATGAAGATGGTCTCTTCCTCCAGCGCATCCAGGTGCTGATTGCTCAGGGTGGCCAGCGGCTCAGGCTGCAACAGTTCAGGCTTCATTCTGGCATTCATGCAGTGGCCTCCTCAGCCGGTTTCAAATTCACAGGTGATTCGTCATTGGCGTGCAGTCCACCTTGCGCGGCGTGCAGTCCGCATTCCTTGGCCGTTTCATCCTCCCACCACCAACGCCCGGCACGGAAATCCTCGCCCTGGCTGATGGCGCGGGTGCAGGGCGCGCAGCCAATGCTGGGGTAGAACTGGTCGTGCAAGGGGTTGTAGGCGACTTGGTGCAAGCCGATGTAGTGCCAGACATCGCCCCAGGTCCAATCGGACAATGGGTTGAATTTGATGCGACGCGCGTCGGACTCGTCCCTGTGCGGAACCTCTGCCCGCGCACCCGACTGCTCACGGCGCAAACCCGTGACCCAGGCTTTCTTGCCGCCCAAAGCGCGCTCCAGCGGCTCCATTTTGCGAATCTCGCAACAGGCTTTGCGAAGCGCAATGCTGCGGTACATCGGGTCTTTGCCCTCGCGCTTGACGAATTTCACAACCGATTCATGCGAGGGCGTATAGACCTGCACTGGCACGCTTGAATTGCTCTTCAGTTGGTCCAGCAGCGTCAGCGTTTCGTCGTGCAGCATGCCGGTGTCAAGCACAAAAATTTCAATGCCCAGTCCCAGGCTGCTGATCAGGTGGCTGACCACCATGTCTTCAGCGCCCAGGCTGCTGGCCTGGGTGATCAGCGCCGGTCCGCCACTGGTGACCGGTGCGAATTCGCTCGCTGCCTGCACCAGCAATTCACGCGTCTTTGACGCCTTGGCGTCAAAGTCAGCGGATGCGCGGGCGTTCAGGGCAATCGCCGACGAAGCAGGCGTGACCTTGCCCGGCGCCAGTTCAGAGATCGCAGGGGTCGTCATGCGACAGCCTGAAAGTGGGGGTTGACCGTGACGGCATCGCCCTGATAAAACGCGCTGAACCGCGCAAACTGGCGCTGGGCATGCCCTAAATCCTGATCGGCCCGCAACACGGCGGCGTCAAAACCGCTGCGCTGCATTTGCACCAGTTGGTCAATCAGTACATCGCCATTGGCGCGAATTTCACCCTTGAAATTCAGCCGCCTGCGCAGTAGAAACGCCTGGCTGTAGGCGCGGCCATCGGTAAATTTGGGGAATTGCAGGTTGATGCGCCTCACGCCATCCATGTTCAAAGTTCTTGGGTCGATATCACCGGCGATATCAATTGTTCCAATTTCCGGCTCAGCAGCGCCCTTTTCACCGGAAACTTGGTCTAATTGACCTGTAGCCCTCGTATCTATTATCTTTTTAGCTATTATATTCATAGTAATCTGTGGCGTTGCTTGCATGATCAGGCCACCTCGCTTTGAGCCGCTGGTACCGTGTGAGCAGCGCGACCGGTGCTGACGCGCGCACTGTTGGCTGCCGCCTTGAAAGGCTCGGCACCCACGCGGCGCAACGTATCGATAAAGGTTTCGGCCTTCGCATTGGCGCTGGTTCGCACTTTGCGGTAGGTGTCCAGAACCGCTTCGATCACGTCGGCCACTTCCTCTGCCGCAAACGAGGGGCCGACCACTTTGCCTGCGATTGGCGTGCCGCTCAAGGTGGAGCCATCCGAGCCGCCCAGCGACACCTGGTACCACTCCTTGCCGTCCTTGTCGACACCCAAAATGCCGATATGCCCGCTGTGGTGGTGGCCGCACGAGTTGATGCAGCCGCTGATGTGCAGGTCAATCTCACCCAGGTCGTGCAGCTCGTCCATGTCCTGGAAACGCTCGGTGATGGCCTGCGCAATGGGCAGTGAACGGGCATTGGCCAGCGAGCAGAAATCGCCGCCGGGGCAGGCAATCATGTCGGTCAACAGGCGGATGTTCGGCTTGGCAAAACCCAGCTTGCGGGCTGCGCGCCACAGCTCGGGCAACTGGTCGCAACGCACCCAGGGCAGCACCAGGTTCTGGTCGTGCGTGACGCGCAATTCACCGGCGGAAAACTCATCGGCCAAAGCGGCAGCGCCTTCCATCTGGTTGGCAGTGGCGTCACCAGGCGCATAGCCCAGGCGCTTGAATGACAGTGTTACCGCGCGCAGGTCCGGGTTCTTGTGGGCAGCCACGTTCTGTGTCAGCCAGCGGGCGAACTCCACGTCGTCCTCAGCGGCTGCGCGCAGGATGTTGGCAATCTTTTGCTCGCCATTTTTGCGGTTGCAGATGAAATTGGGCGGTACGAAGGAGGCAGACACGCGGTCCAGCTCGGCCTGGCTGATGGTGTGCGGTGCGCCGTCCTTCGTCAAGATTTGCTGGTATTCGGCTTCCACTTCTTCGGTAAAACGTGCGCCTTCGGCTTTCACCAGAATCTTGATGCGCGCCTTGTAAATGTTGTCGCGCCGACCCCAACGGTTGTAAACCCGCACCACGGCCTCCAGAAAGTTGAGCAATTGGTTCCAGGGCAGGAAATCGCGTATTTGCGTGCCGATGATTGGCGTGCGGCCCATGCCGCCGCCCACCAGCACGCGAAAGCCCAGCTCTTGCGCTTCATTTTTGACCAGGTGCAGGCCCACGTCATGCCAATAAGTGGCAGCGCGGTCTTCCAGTGCGCCCGTGATGGCGATCTTGAACTTGCGGGGCAAAAACGCGAATTCAGGGTGCAGCGTGCTCCACTGACGCATGATTTCTGCGAACGGGCGCGGATCGGCAATCTCGTCCACTGCGATGCCGGCACGCTCGTCGCTGGTGATGTTGCGAATGCAGTTGCCGCTGGTCTGGATGCCGTGCATGTTGACGCTGGCCAAAAGGTCCATCACGTCGGCTGATTTGTCCAGCGGAATCCAGTTGTATTGCACGTTCTGGCGGGTTGTGAAGTGGCCCACGCCCGAGGGCAGGGACGACAGGTCGCTCAGGCCGGGGTTGGCCTGGTCGATGTTGTTTTGATCTTTCTTGTCAAAGTCCCGGGCAATTTTGGCCAGTACGCGCAGTTGCGGGCTGGACAGTTCGCCATAGGGCACCGCAACACGCAGCATCGGCGCAAAGCGCTGCAAATACCAGCCGTTTTGCAGCCGCAGCGGCTTGAATTCTTCATCGCCCAGCGTGCCTGCCAGATTGCGTTCTAGCTGGTCGCGGTACTGCGCGGCACGGTTTTTGACGAATTGGCGGTCAAAGTCGGTGTATTGGTACATGGTTAGGTGGGTTTTGGAGATTTAAAGTGCAATGAGTTTCAGGCCGGCATAGGCCAGCAGCACCGACAGCAGTGAGCGAATGACGCGCTCGGGCGTGCGTGCCATCAGATGAGAGCCGATCCAGATGCCGGGCAGCGAGCCGGCCAGCAGTTTGGCCAGCAGCGCCCAGTCGACCGAGCCCAGCGACGCATGGCCCATGCCAGCGACCAGTGTCAGAGGTACGGCATAGGCGATGTCTGCGCCGACGATACGCGTCAGCGGCAGGCGGGGGTACAAAATCATCAAAACCGTGACGCCGATGGCCCCGGCGCCCACTGAAGTTAACGTGACAAGGGTGCCAATCAACGCGCCAAACAAGAGCGGCAGGCTCCAGTCGCGCGGTGTGGCGGCCCAGGCCTCCTGACCCACTGCAACGCTTGCGGGGGCGGTTTTGCCGCGCACGGCCTTGTACAGGGTGGCCGCAGCGGTGAGCAGCAACGCGCCGCCCAGGGTGCTGGTCATCACGCTTTGGACTTGCGGGTCGGCCGGCCCCAGGGTGTGCAACACGTAAAGCGTGACCAGGGCAGCCGGGATGCTGCCGGCCGACAGGTGCAAAACCACTTTCCAGTCGATTCGTTTGGCGCGCGCCAGTTTGACAGTGCCGCCCATTTTGGTGAAAGCGGCGAACAGAAGGTCGGTGCCAACCGCCAGGTACGGCTTGACGCCAAAAAAGAAGATCAAGATGGGCGTCATCAGCGAACCACCGCCTACGCCCGTGAGGCCGACGATCAGTCCGACAAAAAAGCCCGCAAACATAAACGCCAAATCATGCATAGCGCCAGAGTTTGCGGGTTCGGGCTTATATCTCAAACTACATTTTGAGAATTTTGTTATGCGGTGGCGGCATAAGGCTGCATATGCAAGAAGTAATCACACCTAATGGACAAATTGTTGCGTGTTTGTCTTGTCAGGATTCTGTGAAAAATTTCTGTTTCCTGATGCCAAAATGCTGCGGCAAAAAGCCCCATTATCTTCAACACCTGCACAGCGTCACTACACTCAAAATTCTTGTACCAGGAGATTCCATGTGTTACAGCCCCGTTTTGATGTCGATTTTGCGCACCAGCGCCGTGGTGACATTGGTTGCAACCAACTTGGGTTGCGCCAGTGTGGTGCCTGAACCCGATTTGCCACCGCGCAAAGAGCTGTTTGTTGCAGTCACCACGTCCAATCAGTTGCTCAGCTTCAACGCTGGGCAGCCCGGCAAAATCTTGAGCAAAAAGCCGCTGGTTGGTCTGCAAAGCGGCGAGAACATCGCCGGCATTGATTTCCGGATGTCCAAGGGCGTTTTGTATGCCTTGGGTTCGATGAACGGGCAAGGCCGTCTGTACACCATCGACACGTCAACCGGTCGGGCCAGCCAGGTCGGCGCGCCTTTGGCCGTGACGCTCGAAGGTGACGAGTTCGGATTTGATTTCAACCCCACCGTGGACCGTATTCGCGTCGTGTCCAACACCGGGCAAAACCTGCGTCTGCATCCTGATTCAGGGTCAGTCGTGGATTCCGACCCCAATCAGCCCGGGCTGCAACTGGACAGCAAGCTCGCGTTTGACGCGGCGGACAGCAATGCCGGCAAGCCTGCCCGTGTGATGGCAGCGGCCTACTCCTACAACAAGGTCAACGACAAGATCACCACCAATTTCGCCATCGACGGGCAACTTGACTTGCTGCTCACCCAAGGCTCGCGCGAAGGCCTGACACCGGCCGTCTCCCCCAATACCGGGCGGCTCTTTACCGTGGGCAAACTGGGTTTTGGCGTTGCCCAGCGTGTGTCGTTTGACATCACCGACAGTACGAACACGGGCTTTGCGGCGTTCACCCGCGCAGGGGCGGGCGACTCCAAGTTCTACCTGGTGAACCTGGAAACAGGCAGCGCGACCTTCCTTGGCACGATTGGCGGCGGTGAAGCGGTCAACGGTATTGCCTTCGAGCCCTGAACCGCATTTGGGTTAGGTGATGTGCCGTCAGCCGAAACTGACAGCCTGCCGGGTGATTGTCTGACTGACGCCCCAGCGGCGCGTGCACATGATCGGGCTTTGAGGAGTGAAACATGCGACTGTCTGCCCAACGCAAATCCCACCGCAGCCCTATTGAAGAACCTGAAGACCCGGATGGCGCGCCCATGCCGGTCGAACCCGATGAGGGGCCTGTTCCGGCCATGATTCCTGACGATCCTGAGCATGACCGTGTGATCGACCCGGAGGATTGACCTGGCCTGATTTCCTGTTACCAATCGTTCCTGGCCGTTCTGGCGCGACTTGAAAAGGCACAGTACTATTCGAGCGGGGATTGCGGGCGGGCTTGAAACGCACAGGTTGTGCGTCACCCAACTGCCTGCCGACCCCGTCGCGAAGGACAACGACATGGGTAATTCAGGCGTTTGGTGGTGGTGGCTGTTGCTCGGCGGCTTGATTGGCTGGCTGGCAAGCTGGCTGGCAGGTCCGCAATTGCGGCGAGGCCGCGCCGTTGGTCTGGCCGCTGCACCGGGTTACCCGCTGGAGCCCGTGGTTGAAAATAGTGTCGAAAAAGT
>JANMCB010000101.1:0-10093 GCA_031360805.1 Rhodoferax sp. | reverse complement strand
GCGTCAGGCAACTTTGGGCAGGTGGTTCGGAAAAACTACCCGGTCACGATAGGCAACAAGGCAGATTCGCCCCTGCGAGAGGTCGCATCGATCGTCGGCCCCCTGTGCACACCGCTGGATTTGCTGGCCGACCGCATGAGTCTGCCGGTGGCGCAGGTCGGCGACTTGGCGGTGGTGTTTCAATCGGGCGCGTACGGTGCCAGTGCCAGTCCCCACGGGTTTTTGGGCCACCCGAATTGTGTGGAAGTTCTGGTTTGACCTGAACACTGGCGAAATTTCGGGAAATCTCAAAACGATTGCTACTTTTAATATAGCAAACTATATATATGATAAGAGGGCTAGAGGCATATTTTATTGGTTTTTCGGTAAAATTCAATGCCTGTGAGGGTTAAAATTAACCTGCAGGTTAATTTTATTCGGGTTGGGTGGGCAATTCCCGCCTGCCACTCAGGTCGGCCAAGGTGCTGATGCGGCAAAAGGCAGAGAGCCAAACCGGCAATTTCGCTGCCCTCTTTTTGATCACTGCCTTGGCAAGCTTGGGCGCCGGGTTCGCGCTGGCCTGGCAACACCCGCTGTGGCCAGCCGTTGCGCTGATTGGCTTTTACGGCTGGATCGTGATTGCCCTTTGGCGACCTGGCCTCTGGCTGTTCGTCGTGCCGGCATGCTTGCCTTTCCTGAATTTCTGGCCATGGACAGGTTGGCAAGTTTTTGACGAATTCGATCTGTTGCTCCTGGGCGCTTTGGCAGCAGGCTACACGCGGCTGGCTTGGGAATCGCGCAGCGCCCTGATGGCTGGTGCGCGCGGGCCGACACTTATCCACAGGTCTTGGGTCAGACTGTTGTTGACTTTGATCACGGTGGCCGCCATTGCGTCTTTGGTGAAGGGGTTGGTTGCAGCGGGCGTTTTCGAGGCTGGTTTTAACTGGACGCTTGCGCCCCGGCAAGCCATGGCGTACGAATCACCGCTCAATGGGCTGCGGATTTTCAAGAGTGTGGGCTTTGCCGTTCTGTTTTATCCGCTGTTGGGTCGGGAAACGCGAACGCCAGGGGATGCGGCCCGCGCACAGGCCTATTTTGGCAATGGCATGCTGGTGGGTCTGGCCATCGTGACCCTGGTGAGTCTTTGGGAGCGCGCGGCCTATCCAGGGTTGCTTGAGTTTTCAACCCGATACCGGACCACGGCGCTGTTTTGGGAGATGCATGTTGGCGGCGCCGCGATTGACGGGTACCTCGCCGTGGCGACGCCGTTTTTGGGTTGGGCGCTGTGGTCAACCCGGCGCCCTGCCGTCTGGGTTGCCTTGTCGTTGTTGGCAATTTTGACCTGCTACGCGGTGTTGACGTCGTTTTCCAGAGGCGTTTACCTGGCCGTGGGCGCACCGCTCATAGTGCTGGCGCTTTTCGCCATTTTTCGCCAATTGTCATCCCGGCTGTCCGCTGCCGAGCGCATGTTGGCCGTGCCGTTGAAGTCGATCGGCTGGCGTGGCAAGGCCGGGGTTTCCTTGACGCTGGCGCTGGTTATTGAAGTGGCTGCCGTGATGTTGGGTGGCACCTTTCTGCTGGAGCGGGTCGGCAAAACCGACGCCGATCTGGTCAACCGGATCGAGCACTGGGAGCGCGGTTTGAGCCTGTTGCAAACGCCACTGGATTGGGCCATTGGCAAGGGATTGGGGCGATTGCCTGCGGAGTACGCGCAGATCAGTAACGAGACTGAGTTCTCGGGCGCGGTGCGGCTTGAAACTCAGCAGGCCGACCTCGCTGCGGGCAGCGTGGAACCCAGCGGGGCAACTGCGGTGTCGTCGCGTTATCAGGTCAAGTTGATGGGGCCAGAAGACAACCCGGAGCTTGCCGGTCTGTTTTCCTTGACGCAGCGCGTTGATTTCGACCGGCGATTCGCCTATGCCGTCAACCTGACGGTACGTGCGATTCAGGAGACTGACATTCGTCTCAAAGTCTGTGAAAAGCACATGATCTACGAAGGAAGCTGCCACTACCGCTTCTTCAAGTTGCGTCCGGTCAACGGCAACTGGCAGCAGTTGAGCATCCCGCTCAGAGGCCGGGTGGAGGCTCCCCGTCAAAGTGACCTGCCACGTTTCGGTGTTTTTTCGATCTCGGTGATCAACGCTGGCGGGGCACTGGCGCTGCGAAAGATTCAGTTGATTGGGCCGGGCGGGAAAAACTTACTGGCAAACGGTGACTTTTCCCACGGACTAACCCATTGGCTGGGCGCAGCCCAACGCTATTATTTGCCGTGGCACATTGATAATCTCTATCTGGAACTTCTGATCGAACGTGGCGCCGCAGGGTTGGTGCTGACTGGCTTGCTGGCATTCGCGGCTGTCAGCGGAATGGCGTCGCGTGCTGTGGGTGGTGCTGCCCAGGCCCGCTTTTTGCTGGCCAGCCTGGCCGGCGGGGCACTCGTCGGGCTGGTGAGCAGTTTGATGGATGTGCCGCGGGTTGCCTTCCTGATTCATTTGGTATTGCTTTTTACGATCCAACTGGCCCGGGGCCATGACGGTGCGAGAAAATAGCTAGGTGGGGTTCGAACCCGCCTGGCTGACTGGACAACGCTGTAATCGGGAATGCGAATTGCGCGTGTAACATTGGCAGGCAATGAGGACTTCACTTGACAAAAACTGAGCTATTGATTCGTTTGGGATACGGGGCGTGATAAAAATATTCAACCACTACCTGCACAGACGCACGCTGCTCCAGGTTTTCTTCGACCTCGGGCTGGTCGCATTGACCGTCATCCTCTCGATCATGTGGCAGGTGACCGACCTCGCGTCAGGCCTCTCAATCGCAGTTACCTGCTCATTTTTGCTGGCGGTGGGCATGCTGGCGATCAATTCCGGGTTGGGGTTTTACCAGCGGGTTCATACCCGTTCAGTCGGCCAAACGCGCTCGCGCGCCGTGCTGGCTTTAACCATGACGTTGGCCCTTGCTTACCTGATTTTCAGCCTGCTGCCACTGAATCTGATTGACCGCAGGACTTTCGCCATGGTGGTTGCAGCCTGCATCGTTCTGGTGCTCGCCCACCGCGTCTACGCCGCGCATTCGAGTTCGCAATCCCTGGTACGCCAGAGAATCCTGATTTTTGGCACCGGTACGCGCGCCAAACTGGTAGGTCGATCGCTGAAAAAATCCGACCCCAATGTCGATCTGGTTGGCTATTTTGCCGGGCCGAATGAAGCCGTCACCGAAGTTTCGGCGTGGGGCGTATTGACGCCAGACAAGTCTTTGACGGATATCGTGGTGGACGAGCAGGTCGATGAAATCGTGGTGGCGCTGGCGGAACGGCGTGGCGGAAGCATGCCACTGCGCGAACTGCTGGATTGCAAATTGCACGGCGTTCGTGTGGTGGACATTGCCACACATTTTGAGAAAACCCTGGGTCAAATCAGGCTTGATTCGGTCAACCCCGGATGGCTGATCTTTGGCGACGGGTTCAATCAGGGGTTGGTGCGCACGGCGGTCAAACGCATGTTTGACATCCTGTTTGCCACGGTGTTGATCATCATTTCCCTGCCAGTCATGCTGCTGACCGGCATACTGATTCTGTTGGAGAGTGGCGGCCCGGTTCTGTATTTGCAGGAACGCGTTGGCCTGAATGGGCGGCTCTTCAGCGTTGTTAAATTTCGCAGCATGCGCACTGACGCCGAAAAAGACGGCACGCCGCGCTGGGCGACTGCGCAGGATGACCGGGTTACCCGTGTCGGGCGCATCATTCGTAAATTGCGCATCGATGAGTTGCCGCAGCTCATCACGGTCTTGGCAGGCGACATGAGCCTGGTGGGACCACGACCAGAGCGAGCCTTTTTTGTCGACAAGCTGACGCAGGAAATCCCGTACTACGCGGTTCGCCTGAGCGTCAAACCGGGGCTGACGGGATGGGCGCAGGTTCGCTACCACAACGGCGCAACCATGGAAGACTCCGCCGAGAAGCTGCAGTACGACTTGTACTATGTCAAGAACCACACCTGGTTCCTTGACCTTGTGATCCTGTTTGAAACCGTGGGCGTGGTCCTGACCGGCAAGGGCGCGCAGTAGCGCATGGAGAGCAGCACTGTCACGCTGACGGCATGGAGTTGTGGACTGGTCGGCGCCAGCTACCTTGCATTCGCGCTGCGCCTGCTGGTCCTTGGGTATGTGAGCCGACCGTTGGACCCGCCCAGGGTTGCCTTCTTTAGCGCGATACTCTTTTGCTCGGCTTGGGGCTGGTTGATTCTGGCGTTCTTGTCCACCGGACTGCCCTCCCTGCTTTTGTTGGGCGAAATGTCTGACCTGCTGCGCTATGGCGGCTGGTTCGCCTTTCTGCTGTTGATCCTGCGAACCAATCAGGGCGGTCGCCTGCCAGCAGGCATGGGCTGGATGCTGCCAATTTCCATAGCGTTGTTGTTGTTTGGATTGCTGGCGCGCACGCTCGCGGCGCTTGAAATCGGGTTGTTGGGCGATACCGCGCGGCTCGTACTCTTCAGCTCAATGGCCATGCCGGTTTTTATCTTGATGCTGGTCGAGCAGCTGTTTCGCAACATTTCAGAGGATTCACGCTGGAACGTCAAACCACTGTGCCTGGGACTCGCTGGCGCAGCGCTGTTTGATGTCTATCTCTATTCTCAGGCGGTTCTGTTTAACCGCCTTGACCACGACGCGGTCAGCATTCGGGGCGCCGTGCACACGCTGATGGTGCCTTTACTGCTGCTGGCCAGCACGCGTCGCAATGACTGGATTTCAAAAATTCAGGTGTCCAGAAAGGCAGCGTTTCATTCGGCGACGCTGCTTATCGCCGGCATTTACCTGATCTTTGTGTCTGGTGTTGGCTATTACGTCCGCTATTTTGGCGGTGAGTGGGGCCGTGCCCTGCAGTTGGCGCTGGTGTTCTTCGCTCTGCTGTTGCTGATTGTTCTGGCGCTGTCCGGGACGGTGCGCGCCAAACTGCGGGTATTCGTGGGCAAGCACTTCTTCCAGTACCGGTATGACTACCGGGAAGAGTGGCTGCGGTTTACCAAAACGCTCTCCAGCCAGAATTCACCCCAGGAAATGGGTCAACAGGTCGTGCGCGGCCTGGCAGACCTTTTGGAGAGCCCTGGTGGAGGCTTGTGGATGAGGAGCCGGGGAGAATCCACATTCAGTCAGATGGCACGCTGGAATATGGCCCACTCGGAAGTCAAGGAAGGCGGCAATTCGCCGCTTTGCCAATTCATGGTCACCAGTGGCTGGGTCATTAATCTGGAAGAATTCCGATCTTCTGCGCGCCGGTATGGCTCGCTTACGTTGCCTGTCTGGCTGCAGGAAATTGAGCAGGCCTGGCTGATCGTTCCGTTAAACGTCGGTGATGACCTGATTGGCTTTGTGGTGTTGGCCCGGGCCCGCACCCGCCTGGAGGTCAATTGGGAGGTGAATGACCTGCTCAAGACGGCGGGTCGACAGGCTGCCAGTTTTCTGGCCCAGATGCAGGCGACCGAAGCGCTGCTGGAAGTTCGAAAATTCGACGCATTCAACCGTATGTCGGCCTTTGTGGTTCACGATCTCAAGAATATCGTCACACAGCTGTCGTTGATGATGAAAAACGCCCAGCGCCACAGCCAGAACCCTGAGTTCCAGAAGGACATGCTCCTGACGGTAGAGAATTCGCTGGATCGAATGCGCCAACTGATGTTGCAGTTGCGTGAAGGTGCGACGCCCCCCGGGACGGCCGTTGGCGTGAACTTGTGCGAGATTGTTTCGCGCATCGAAGCCACGGCCGCTGGCCGCGGGCGCACGCTGGAAGTGGATATCGTCCACAAGATCGGCACGCGAGGCCATGAGGAGCGGCTGGAACGCGTCATCGGCCACGTCGTTCAAAACGCGTTTGATGCGACCGCCGCCTCTGGCCGGGTGCGCCTTTCCCTCGGTCGGCAGGGTGGCCAGGCCCGTATTGAAGTCGCTGATACCGGTCAAGGGATGTCGCGGGAGTTCATTCGTGACCGCCTTTTCAAGCCGTTCCAGACCACCAAACAGGCTGGTATGGGCATTGGCGCCTATGAAAGCTTTCAATACGTCCAAGAGTTGGGCGGGAAAATAGAAGTTGACAGCGAACTATCCAAAGGCACCAAGGTCACAATACTCCTGCCCCTATTCGAACTACATACAGAATCAGACCTGCACATGCTGGAAGCCCAATGACAACGGAAAAAATGCGATCCCTTCTGATCGTTGAGGATGACCTGGCACTTCAAAAGCAGATTAAATGGTCGCTTGATCAATTTGAGGCGGTCACTGCGCACGACCGTGAAAGCGCGCTGGTGCAAGTGCGCCGCCATTCTCCAGCCGTCGTCACCATGGACCTGGGTTTGCCACCAGATGCGGACTCGGTGTCCGAGGGGTTCAAGCTGCTTGAGCAAATTCTGGCCGCTGCACCTGACACCAAGGTGATTGTCCTCACCGGACAGAATGACCAGGCCAATGCCCTGCGCGCCGTCGCCCTGGGCGCTTACGACTTCTTCGCCAAGCCGTTTGAGCCCGAGATGCTGAATCTCACCATTGACCGCGCTTTCAGGCTTTTCGAGTTGCAGCGCGAAAATCGCCGCCTTCAGGCGCTTCAGCAACCGGACTCGTTGGCTGGACTGATGACGCGTGATCCAGGCATGCTGAAGATTTGCCGGACGATTGAAAAAGTTGCAAGCAGCAACGCTACCGTGATGTTGCTCGGTGAAAGTGGAACCGGCAAGGAAGTTCTTGCACGCGGCCTGCATCAGGCCTCGCCCCGGAGAAACGGCAAATTTGTCGCGATCAACTGCGCCGCAATTCCGGAGAATCTGCTGGAAAGCGAATTGTTCGGGTATGAAAAGGGCGCTTTTACCGGCGCCGCCAAAACAACCCTCGGCAAAATTGAAATGGCCTCTGGCGGCACACTGATGCTGGACGAGATTGGAGATTTGCCATTTTCACTGCAAGCGAAGCTGCTGCGCTTTTTGCAGGAACGAACCATTGAGCGCGTCGGCGGGCGTCAGGAAATTCCTGTCGATGTCAGAATCGTATGCGCCACCCATCAGGACCTCAAGGCGCTGAGCAAAGAGAGCCGGTTTCGCGAAGACCTTTACTATCGGTTGGCTGAAATTGTTGTCAACATCCCGCCTTTGAGGTCGCGCGTGGGCGATGCGGCGTTGCTGGCACACGCCTTCGCACGCCGCTTTGCAGCGCAGGAGAATCGCGGGACTCTCAGCCTTGGCGAAGATGCTGTTCGGGCCATAGAGGCGCACTCCTGGCCAGGAAACATCCGGGAGCTGGAAAACTGTATCAAGCGGGCGGTCATCATGGTCGATGGGAACCAGATCACGTCGCAGGACATCGGACTGAATTTGCCTGGCGCCCATGATGGAGAAAATTCACTGGATTTGCGCGCGATCCGCGAAAAGGCGGAAAAGAATGCGATCATTTCGGCTTTGGGCAGGGTCAATGGCAATGTCGTGAAGGCCGCTGAAATGCTGGGTGTAAGTCGCCCCACGCTTTATGACTTGATGCATCGCCTGGGCTTGAAGTGAGGGCACTTGCCATTAATCCTTTTTGTTTTGCAGGGTTAGGAAATACCATGAAAATGTCTGATCATCACAATCAGCAGCTCCGCGCCCGTGCCGGAAAATTGAACCTCTGCGTCATCGGTTCTGGCCTGGTGCTTTCACTTTTTCTGGCTGGGTGTGGCGGCGGCAGCACCGATTCGATGCTGGCATCGGCCAGGGAATATGTCGCAAAAAACGACAACAAAGCTGCCGTCATCCAGATCAAGAACGCGTTGCAGAAAAGCCCTGATTCTGCCGAAGCCAGATTTTTGCTGGGTACCGTCCTGCTGAAGACCGGTGAGGTGGCCGGTGCAGAGGTTGAGTTGCGCAAAGCCCTTGAGCTGAAATTTCCGGCCGATCAAGTCGTACCTGAACTGGCCCGTGCCATGCTGGCGCAAGGGCAGTTCAAGAAAGTGACCGATGAATTTGCCAAGACTGAGCTGGGAACAGCTTCGGCCAGGGCGGAACTCCTGACCTTGATGGCATCCGCTTACTCGGGTTTGGGCAAGCCCGAGTTGTCCAAGGCATCCTTGACAGCCGCGCTGGCCGCCGAGCCTGGACACGTGCCTGCTCAAATTGCGAGCGCCTGGCAAAAAGCGACTGAAAGGGACTTCGATGGTGCTTTTGCTTTGGTGGAGGACATTACCACCAAGAACCCAAAAAACCACGACGCCTGGCGCCTGAAAGGGGATTTGTATTTCTTCGGTAAAAACCAGCCCACGGAGGCGCTCGCGGCTTATCGCAAGGCGATCGAACTCAAGCCAGATTTTGTGCTTGCTTATTCCAGCAGCCTGAGCATATTGCTCAGCCGGGGTGAACTGGAGGAAGCCGGAAAACAGATCGAACAGTTGGCCAAGCTGGCACCCAACAGTCCACAGACAAAGTACTTGCAAGCGCAACTCGCTTACCAGAAAAGGGACTTTAAAACGGCCCGTGACCTGTCGCAGCAGTTGCTGAAAATGGCGCCTACCAATGCCCGGGCCTTGCAATTGGCAGGCGTAGTCGAATTTCAGTTGAACTCCCTGTTGCAGGCGGAACTGTTGCTCGTGAAAGCCGTCGCGGCTTCGCCGGAATTGCTTTTGGCGCGCCGAATCCTGATACTTACTTACCTTCGTTCGGGGCAACCCGCCAAGGCTTTGGCGGCGCTGAACCAGGGCATTGGCAAAGGCAGTCTGGATCCTGAGTTTGACTCAGTAGCAGGTGAGGTGTACCTGCAGAACGGCGATGTCAAAAAGGCTGAGGAATTTTTTGTCAAGGCAGCGAAAGCTGCACCGAACGACATGCGAAAGCGAACCTCGCTCGCTTTGACGCACATGATGACGGGCAAGGCAGAGGCTGCTTTTGGCGAGCTTCAGGACATTGCCGAGTCAGACACTGGCGTTACGGCAGACATGGCGTTGATCAGTGCCCACCTGCGCCGAAGTGAATTTGACAAGGCATTGGCTGCCATTGACCGGCTTGAGAAAAAGCAGGCAGACAAACCTTTTGCCGCCAATTTGCGCGGCAGAACGTTGCTTGCCAAAAAAGACATCCCGAACGCTGTCAAGAGTTTCGAGAGGGCATTAACGATCGATCCTACTTTCTTTCCGGCTGTTGCGAGTCTTGCCAGTCTTGATTTGGGTGACAAACGGCCAGAGGACGCAAAGAAGCGGTTTGAGACCTTGCTGGCAAAAACCCCCAAGAATGGCCAGGCTCTGCTTGCGCTGGCAGAGCTTTCTGCTCGTGCTGCAGCACCGAAAGACGAAACCGCCAAATTGATTTCAAAGGCGATTGACGCCAATCCGGTTGACGCTGCGCCGCGTCTTCTTTTGATAGATTTCTACCTGACCAACCGAGACACCAAACAAGCCATGTCGGTGGCCCAGAATTCCGTCGCGGCAATGCCGGACTCCCCTGAAATTCTTGAAGCAATGGGGCGCGTGCAGCAAGCTTCTGGAGAGCTAAACCAGGCCGTGACGACCTTCACCAAGCTGATTACCCTGCAGCCGCTTTCACCCAAGCCCTATTTGCTGCTGGCTGACGCGCAAATATCAGCCAAGAACCCGGATGCTGCGGCTCAAAATCTTAGAAAGGCGCTTGAAATCACACCGGGTCTGGTCGAGGCGCAGCGAGGACTGATCATGCTGAGCTTGCAGGCCAAGAAGTTCCCCGATGCGGTGACGATGGCCCGCACTGTCCAAAGCCAACGCCCGAAACAGCCCATTGGTTACGTGCTGGAAGGTGACGTCGGTGCCGCTCAAAAGAAATGGGACGAAGCCGCGACGGCCTACCGGGTTGGCCTGAAAGAGGCTCCGTCACCTGAACTGGCCGTCAAGTTGCATTCCGCTGTATCGGCAAGCGGCAAAACGGCCGAAGCGGACAAGTTTGCAATCAATTGGGTGAAAGAACACCCCAGTGACGCGGCGTTTCAGTTTTACCTGGGTGACTTCGCACTGGCGCGTAAAGATTACGCTGCTGCCGAGAAAAATTACAGCGCAGTAGTCAGAATGCAGCCCAACAATGCAGCGGCCTATAACAATTTGGCCTGGATTACAGGTCGGCTGAACAAGCCAGGCGCG
>JANMCB010000099.1:0-9287 GCA_031360805.1 Rhodoferax sp. | reverse complement strand
CTCGGGGATGGGCCGCGAAATGCGTGTGATGTTCAGGTAATGCCGGTAATTCATGTTGTCGGAAAAATTGTTCTTGCCCCAGGTGCCGCAACCCATGGAGAGTGAGAACGGCAGGCCGTTGTCAAAGCTGCCGCCCGTGGCAATGCAATGGGCCTGATCGACGATGACGCGTGACACTGGCAGTGTCAGCCCCAATTGCAAGGCGCGCTCTGGCAGCGCACTGTGCAGGCCGACCGAATGCCCTGCGCCCTGGTAGGCGTAGATGCGTTCAACCGTGGTCATGGCCGCTGCAAAATCGGCCGCTGCATAAACCGCCAGTACCGGGCAGAGCTTTTCGCCCGAGAACGGGTGCTCTGTGCCAAAGCCGACTTCCTCGACCAGCAGCATGCTGGGTGACTGTGCCGCAACGTCGTGCAAGCCCGCGCGCTCTGCGACGACGCTGGCCGGTTGGCCGGTGGTGGCGGAGGCCAGCTTGCCGTTGGGCCACATCAAAGCCTGCAGCTTTGATTTCTGCCTGGCGTCAAGGAGCACCGCGCCGCGTGCGCGCAAGGCGTCAAGCGTCAGGGCGCGCACGGCGTCAATCACGACCAGGCTGTTTTCTGACGAGCAACTGGTGGCGTTGTCAAAAGTCTTGGAGCGCAGGATGCGGTCAGCGGCCAAGGCGATGTCAGCCGTTTCGTCGATGATGCCGGCCACGTTGCCCGCGCCCACACCAAAGGCGGGCGTGCCGCTGGCGTAAGCGGCCTGCACGTTGGCCTGTGAGCCAGTGGCCACGACCAGGTCACACTGGCGCATCAACGCCAGGGTGGAGGCCTTGCTGACCGGCGAAGGCAGCACTTGGACCAGGTCACGCGGTGCGCCAATGCGGTCAAATTCGGCATGGATAAATTCAAGCAGCCGGGCTGCCGTGCTCCATCCTTTGGGGGAGGGCGCAATGATCACCGCATTGCGGCCCTTGAGCGCATTGATGATCTTGTTGGCAGGCGTTGCGCCGGGGTTGGTTGAGGGGGTGACAGCGCATACCACGCCCACCGGGCGCGCGATTTCGACCAGACCTTTGGCCAGGTTTTCGGCAATGACGCCTACTGATTTGGCACCCTTCAAATCGCGCAGCAGCCCAAAGGTTTTGCGGTAGTTTTTGCGCACCTTGTCGTCCACATTGCCAATGCCGGTGTCTGCCACGGCAAGCTCGGCAAGTTCCCGGTTGCGCGCGGGTTCAATGATGGCCCAGCCGGCTGCGGCAACCAGCTCGTCCACCCGGACCTGGTCGTAATTGTTGGCAATACGCTGGGCGGCGCGCGCACGTGCAACCAGCAAGCTGACTTCGGTTTCAGCGGCTGAATTCGCGCTGGCAGGCGGCGCAATCGGTTGAGTCATCATGAAAGGTCCATCTGGATATTGCAGGCGGTTATTAAACGTTCAAAGGCGGATCGTCGTAAATTTACATTGCTATACTATAAATAGCAAACTATTTATATATTACGAGGTCTAGAAGCATATTTTATTGTTATTTTCAGGTTTTTGACCGCTTTTTCAGTTAAAAATTAACCTGCAGGTTAATAAATTATGCGTTTCTAGTTTCTACAGCATACGCCCACCCAGCATGGCAACCAGTTCCCGAAACACCTCGTTGACCAGTCCGCCCGACAGATCCAGCGCCCGGCAGTGGTCATAGTACGTGCTCAAGTCAAGCCCAACGCCCACGCCAAATACCGAAATTCGCCCCGCTGTCTCGTGCCGCGCCACCACGTCCCTGAGGTGATTGTCAAGGTAAAACGAATCGTTTGCCAAAGCCGTGGCGCCATCCATCGGGCAACCATCGGAGATCACCAGCAGAAGGCGGCGTTCATGCTCGCTGGCATTGAGGCGCTGGCAGGCCCAGTCCACGGCTTCACCGTCAATGCCTTCGCGAAACAGGTCGGGTTTGAGCAGCGCGGCAATCTCCGGCCGGGCCTGCCGCCAGGTGGTGGCGGCATCCTTGAACACCAGGTGACAGACTTCGTTCAGGCGCCCGGGGTGGGCGGGTTTGCCGGCACGGCGCCAGTCGGCCTGGGCCCGCCCGCCATGCCAGGCATTGGTGGTGAAGCCCAGCACCTCGCTGGCAACACCGGCCATCTCCAGGGCGCGAACCAACAGGTCCACCAGCATCGCGACCGGCTCAATATGCTGCTTCATGGAGCCCGAGCAATCCACCAGAAAGCTCGCCACACAGTGCGCCACCGGGTCCAGGCGCGGGGCGCGAAACAGTCGGCGTTCGGTGGGCGATGTGATCAATTGCGCCAGGCGGCGGCCATCGATCTGGCCTTCCTCCTGCGCGCCATCCCAACCGTCAGGCTCTGGCGCCGCCAGCAGCGCCTTGAGCTCTCGCGCAAGCCGTGCCAGGTTGATGTTTTGGCCGGCAATTCGTGCATCAAGCTGCTCGCGGTAAGCGCGCAGCGGCGCGCGCGCCACCAGATCACCCACTTTGACTTCCCGGTCGTATGCGGTGGTGAAGACGCGGTAATGGCCTTCAAACCCTTGCAGCACCAGGCTCTTGCCCGTTGCAGCGACGCGGATGGCATCCGGCGCATCCGCGTCCAGGTCCATCATCAAACGGAACGCCGCGCGCTCCGGGTCGTTGACCTTCGATGCGCCATCGTCGGTGGCTTCATCCTCGTCGGCAGAACGCAGCATGTCGCAAACCAGCCGTGCAATGGCCAGCGCATGGCGGGCGTAGGCCCCCTGGTCGTGGCGGTTACGGCGCAAGCCCATCAGGTCCGTGCCAAGCACGGGTGAGAGTCCGGCGCGCGTGGCTTCCATCAGGTCCAGGGTGGCTTCCACCGGCGGCTCGCCCGTTACGCGGGCGCGGCAAACCTGGGCCACGGTGTACAACAGCAAGCCACGCGCCGTCTCGGTCAATCGCGAACGGTGAAAGGCGAGCGACCATTGTTCATGCCGATGGCGCAGGTTGTGCGCCACGCCAGGCATCGAAGTCGCGGCAAGGGACTCCACCCGAATCTGCTCCAGCAGGTCGAACACCAGGCGCTCCACGGGTGCAGCAGGCAACAGCTGGCTGTGCAGACCTGCATCTGAGTGTTTCAAACGCAGCGCCAGGCCATCAGCCGCACCGCGAAACGAAGCGAAGTCGTCGTCCTCATGCGATGGGTGCAGATGGGGTGCAAATAGCGGCAGGCGCTGGTGCCCGCGGTGCAGCCGGCGCCCCCTGAAATGAAGGGTGGCCTCGCCGGTCAAGGCGCGAATTGAGGCGGCGCAGAGCTCCTCGACCCGCTGCTGGCGGCGCGTGGCATATTGAAGGTTGCCCGCATCGGCATTCATGGTGTGCGCCCTTCAGCGGGCTTCGGGTTGGCCGGACGCATCCAGCTCGCGGTCAAAGCAGCGTTGAAAATATTCGGCGACCAGCGGGCGCTCGGCCTCGTCGCATTTGTTCACAAACGTCAGGCGAAATGCCAGGCCGGGGTCGCTGAAAATGTCGATGTTCTCGGCCCAGGTGATGACGGTGCGTGGTGACATCAGGGTTGACAAATCACCGGCTTGAAAGCCATTGCGCGTCAGTGTGGCAACGGCCACCATCTTTGCGGCCAGCAGTTGGCCGCTCTCATTGGCCAGTTGGGGTGCCCGGGCAGTGACGATGGCGATCTCTTCTGCAGCGGGCAGGTAGTTCAGCGACGCGACAATGTTCCAGCGGTCAATCTGGGCATGGTTCAGGCGTTGGGCGCCGTGGTAAAGCCCGTTGAGGTTACCCAGGCCCACAGTATTGCTGGTGGCGAACAGACGAAAAAACGGGTGCGGGCGCAGCACCTTGTTCTGGTCCATCAGGGTGAATTTGCCGCCGTGCTCCAGCAGCCGCTGAATCACAAACATGACGTCAGGGCGGCCCGCGTCATACTCGTCAAACACCAGTGCCACCGGCCGCTGCAGGGACCACGGCACGATACCTTCCTGAAACTCGGTCACCTGCTGGCCGTCGCGCAGCACCACGGCATCTTTGCCGACCAGGTCCAGGCGACTGATGTGGCCATCCAGATTGACGCGCACGCAGGGCCAGTTCAGGCGTGCCGCCACTTGCTCGATATGGCTTGATTTGCCGGTGCCGTGCAGCCCTTGCACCAGTACGCGGCGGTTGCGCGCGAAGCCCGCCAGAATCGCCAGCGTGACCTCGGGGTTGAAGCGATAAACCGGGTCAAGCTCCGGCACATGTTCGTCAGCTTCACTAAAGGCGGGCACCATCAGGCTGGCGTCAATGCCAAACACATCGCGCACGGCGACCTGGTGATCGGGTTTTTGAAGGGCGATGTCAGCCACGGTGAGAAGGGGCGCGGTCAGGCCCGCGCGCGTTTGCCTGCGGTGGGCGCTGACTCTGCGTCGATGCGGCTGAGCGCCAGTGCGGTACGTTGCAATGCGGGCAGCCAAAGCTGGGCGCGCTCGACACTCAGACGCACCACTGGCGCCTGCAGAGCCAGGCACAGGTTGGATGGTTTCGCGGGCCTACTGGCACTGGGCACCTGCACTGCAATGCACATCAGGCCAGGCAAAAATTCCTCGTCGTCCAGTGCATAGCCCTCTTTGGCGACGCGCCGGATTTCACGCTCAAGCTGCGCCAGGTCGGTGATGGTCCCGGCGGTGTATTTTTCGAGCGGCGCGTGGGCCAGCAGCCGACGGCGCTGGGCCGGCGTCATTTGCGCAAGCATGACTTTGCCGCTGGCCGAGCAGTGCGCCGGCACGCGCGAACCCGCGCGCAGGTAAAAGCGCAGTGGCGCGGCGGTTTCAACACGGTCCAGATAAATGACTTCGCTGCCAGAAAGCGCGGTGATGTTGCAGCTCTCGCCCACTTCTTCGACCAGGTTGCGCAACACGGCATGGCGTGCGCCGTGATGGCTGTCGTTGAAAAGGAGGTTCTCGGCCAGCTGGCGCAGCCGGGTGCCGGTGCCATAGTGACGGCCGTCGGGCTCGCGTTGCAACAATTCTGCCGACTCCAGTTGCTGCAGCATGCGGTGCAGCGTGGGTTTCGGTAATTGTGTTTCCTGCACCAGACTTTGCAGGCTGTGCCGTTGATCGGTTGCGGCCAGCACTTCCAGGAGCGCAAACAGACGCATGGCAGGCGTGTCGGCGCTCAATTCTGCAATGCGGGCTTGGACGGCTATCGGTGCTTGCACGATCTTCATGGAGCAAGACTATACATAAATTCTAAAAAACAGTACGCTTTGTTCCAATTATTTGATAATTTATTGACCCGAAGCCCTGCGGGTGCTAAAGTGCCGGAAGAAAATTCACCCTATCCAGCCCGCGCCATTCAGGAGAAATTGCATGAGTCAAAAATCAGGTGCTGCGGCACCCAAAGCGGTCAACAAGGCCGTGGTGGGCGTCCAGAAAATGACGCCGTCTGAGGCATTTGTCGAAACCCTGGTCGCCAACAACGTGACCGACATGTTCGGCATCATGGGCTCAGCTTTCATGGACGCGATGGACATTTTTGCGCCTGCCGGCATTCGCCTGATTCCCGTCGTGCACGAGCAGGGCGCCGGGCACATGGCCGATGGCTACGCGCGGGTGAGTGGCCGCCATGGCGTGGTGATTGGCCAGAACGGTCCGGGCATCAGCAACTGCGTGACCGCCATCGCTGCCGCGTACTGGGCGCACAGCCCGGTGGTGATCATCACACCTGAGACCGGCACCATGGGCATGGGCCTGGGTGGTTTTCAGGAAGCCCAGCAATTGCCAATGTTTCAGGAGTTCACCAAATACCAGGGTCATGTGAACAACCCCAAGCGTATGGCCGAATACACCGGGCGCTGTTTTGACCGCGCCATCTCGGAGATGGGCCCCACCCAGCTCAACATTCCGCGGGATTATTTTTACGGTGAAATCACCTGTGAAATCCCGACCCCGATGCGTGTAGAGCGCAGCGCCGGTGGAGAAAACAGCCTGAACGCAGCGGCCGAACTGCTGGCCACGGCCAAGTTCCCGGTCATCCTGTCGGGGGGCGGCGTGGTGATGGGTGATGCCATTGAAGAATGCAAAGCGCTGGCAGAGCGGCTTGGCGCACCGGTGGTGAATGGCTATTTGCGAAACGACTCCTTCCCCGCCAGCCACCCTCTGTGGGCCGGTCCGTTGGGCTACCAGGGCTCGAAAGCCGCCATGAAGCTGATTGCCAGGGCCGACGTGGTGATTGCCCTGGGGTCGCGCATGGGTCCTTTCGGAACCTTGCCGCAGCACGGCCTGGACTATTGGCCCAAGGATGCCAAGATCATCCAGGTGGAGGCTGACCACACCAATCTCGGCCTGGTCAAGAAAATTACGGTCGGCATCCATGGCGACGCCAAGGCGGCTGCGGTGGCGATTCTCAGGCGGATTGACGGCAAAACGCTGGCCTGTGATGCCAACAAGGCCGAGCGGGCGGCCATCATCCAGTCCGAAAAAGCGGCCTGGGAAAAAGAGCTGACCGATTGGACGCACGAGCGCGATGCTTTCAGCCTGGACATGATTGAGGAGCAAGAGAAGGAGTCAGGCAGCTGGCTGCACCCGCGCCAGGTGCTGCGTGAACTTGAAAAGGCCATGCCACCGCGCGCCATGGTGTCGACCGACATCGGCAATATCAACTCGGTCGCCAACAGCTATTTGCGCTTTGAAGAGCCACGCAGCTTCTTTGCGCCCATGAGTTATGGCAATTGCGGCTATGCGCTGCCCACCATCATCGGCGCCAAATGCGCGGCCATGGACCGCCCCGCCATTGCTTACGCCGGTGACGGCGCCTGGGGCATGAGCATGAGCGAAATCATGACCTGCGTGCGCCACGACATTCCCGTGACGGCGGTGGTCTTTCACAACCGCCAGTGGGGTGCTGAAAAGAAAAACCAGGTCGATTTTTACAACCGCCGCTTCGTGGCAGGAGAACTCGACAATACCGGTTTTGCCGGCATCGCCATCGCCATGGGCGCCGAAGGCGTGGTGGTGGACAAGCTTGAAGACGTCGGCCCGGCACTGAAGAAGGCGGTAGAGGCGCAGATGAAGCATGGCAAAACCACCGTGATCGAGATCATGTGCACGCGCGAGTTGGGCGACCCGTTCCGCAAGGATGCGCTTGCAAAGCCGATTCGCTTCCTGGAGAAATACAAGGACTACGTCTGAGCTCTGGCGCAATCCGAACGCAACCATGGCCGAGCACTTGCTCACGCTCAACGCGGGGTCGTCATCGATCAAGTTTGCGCTTTTTGATTGCAACGGAGACCTGACTGAACCAGCGCTGTCTGGGCAAGTGGAGGGCTTGGGCAGCACTGCTGGTTCACTGACCCACGAACAGGCGCTGCTTCAGGTGCTGGACCAGGTGCGCGATGCTGCGCTTGCGCCGCAGATTGTGGCCATTGGCCACCGGGTGGTTCACGGCGGTACCCATTGGGTTGAACCCGTGCGCGTTGATGCTGCAGTCCTGCAACAAATGGCTGCACTTGAACCACTGGCGCCACTGCATCAACCGCACAACGTGGCAGGTGTGCGTTCTGCAATGTCTGCCTTTCCAGGCGTCCCGCAGTTCGCCTGTTTTGACACGGCTTTTCACGCGACGCAATCACCGGTCAACCAGCGGTTTGCACTGCCGGCCAGGTATTTTGACGAAGGCGTTCGCCGCTACGGGTTTCATGGCTTGTCCTATGAATCGGTGATGGCGCAATTTGCCGTTTTGTCCCCCGAAACAGCGCAGGGCCGTGTGGTGGTGGCGCACCTGGGGAACGGCGCGTCGGTGTGTGCGATTGACGCCGGTCGTTCGGTCGCCACATCGATGAGCTTTTCTCCACTGGACGGTTTGACCATGGGCACCCGTTGTGGGCAACTGGATGCCGCAGTCGTGTTGTACCTGCTCGCTGCACGCGGCATGACCGTAGACGAAGTCACGACCTTGCTCTATCGACAATCCGGTTTGCTGGGCCTGTCGGGCATTTCGTCGGACATGCGCGAGCTGGAGGCGTCCACCTCGCAAAGTGCCGCTGTCGCCATCGAACACTTTGTTGAGCAGGTGGTGCAGCAGACTGGCCGCATGGTGGCTGCGCTGCGCGGCATTGACGCGATCGTGTTTACAGGAGGCATGGGCGAGAACGCTGTCGCCTTGCGCGGGCGAATTCTGCATCATCTGGCTTGGCTTGGGATCGAACCGGATGCCACCGCGAACAGGGACGCCAAAAGTGCGGGCGGAGCAAGGATTGCGGCCAAAGAAAGCCCGGTCGCAGCCTGGGTGATCAAAACCAATGAGGAGGCGGCGATTGCAAGGCACACGGCCCGGCTCTTTCACCAGATAGTCCATTGAACATGTTCAAGTTTCTCTCCGATGAGCCGATTCATGACCCGCTGGCGTCGCCCGCGCCTGTGGCGGACTCGCAGGTGAAATGCACAACCTGCTACATGTGCGCCTGCCGCTGTGGCATTCGGGTTCACTTGCGCGAAGGCGACAACGGCCCCGAGGTGCGCTACATCGATGGCAACCCGAATCACCCGCTGAACAAGGGTGTGATCTGTGCCAAGGGTGCCGCCGGCATCATGAAGCAGGTATCGCCTGCACGCCTCACGCAGCCGCTGATGCGCAAGCCTGGCAGTGAACGCGGTGCGGGTGAGTTTGACCCGATTTCGTGGGAGAAGGTCTTCGAGATTTTGACCGAGCGCCTGGGCCACATTCGCGCGACCGACCCCAAGAAATTCGCGCTGTTCACCGGGCGAGACCAGATGCAGGCGCTGACCGGCCTGTTTGCACGCCAGTTTGGCACGCCCAACTACGCAGCGCACGGCGGCTTCTGCTCGGTGAACATGGCGGCCGGCATGATTTACACCGTGGGCGGGAGCTTCTGGGAGTTTGGCGGCCCGGACCTGGACCGTGCCAAACTGTTTGTGATGATGGGCACCGCCGAAGACCATCACAGCAATCCCATGAAAATTGCGATCAGCAAGTTCAAACGCGAGGGCGGAAGGTTCATCTCCATCAACCCGGTGCGCACAGGCTACTCGGCGATTGCAGACGAGTGGATCCCCATCAAGCCCGGAACCGATGGCGCGCTGTTGATGGCGCTACTTCATGTGCTGATCACCACTGACCAGATCGACCATGTGTTCCTGAAGCGCTTTACCAATGCGCCGCAACTGGTGGTGCTGGATGACTGCGCGCGCCAGGGCCTGTTTGCGTTTGACCCAGACCCCGAGCGCGGCTTGCCCGGCGATGGCCGTAACCCGCACAACAAGCTGGTGTGGTGCAAGGCCTCTGGCAAAGTACTGAATGCCTACCCTGAAGGCATCGCAGATGGCTGCGACCC
>JANMCB010000053.1:0-10480 GCA_031360805.1 Rhodoferax sp. | reverse complement strand
TGGCGTGATTTTCGCTCGGGCGAGCTGCGCCTCTTGATATTGGCGGTTGCGTTGGCGGTGGCGGCGCTTACCGCTGTGGGCTTTTTTGCCGACAGGCTCAAGGGCGGCTTGCAGCGCGATGCACGCCAGCTGCTCGGCGGCGACGCTGTGGTGTCCAGTGACAATTTGACCCCGGCAGCGTTTGAAGCCAAAGCCCGCGCGTTGGGACTGCGCACCGTGCAGACACTGGGCTTTCCGACCATGGGGCGAGCGCCGGACGCACAGGGTGGCGCCTCCAAACTGGTCGCCCTCAAGGTGGTGGAAACCGGCTATCCGTTGCGTGGCAACCTGCAGGTGACCACCCAACCCGGCGGCAAGGAAGCAAAAACCACTGCAATCCCTCAAAAGGGCGAAGTGTGGGTGGATGCGTCGCTGCTGGAGTCGCTCGGCCTCAAGATTGGCGACCCATTGCTGTTGGGTGATGCCAGCTTTCGCATCAGCACCCTCATCGTGATCGAGCCCGACCGGGGTGCCGGGTTCATGAATTTTGCACCGCGTGTGATGATCAACCGCAGTGATGTGGCAGCGACGGGCTTGATCCAGCCGGCCAGCCGGTTGACCTACCGCATGGCCGTGGCCGGAGAAGACCCGCCCGTGGCCGCGTTTGTGAAATGGGCGCAGGAAGAGGTCAAAAAGCCCGAGGTGCGCGGTGTGCGGCTGGAGGCGCTGGAGGGTGGCCGCCCCGAGATGAGCCGTACCATGGACCGGGCCGAGAAGTTCCTGAACCTCGTCGCCCTGCTGGCCGCCTTGCTCAGCGCGGTGGCTGTCGCGTTGGCGGCGCGGGGCTTTGCTGCCGGCCACCTGGACGATTGCGCGATGCTGCGGGTCCTGGGTTTGAGCCAACGCACGATCGCCTTGAGCTACGCACTGGAGTTCGCCCTGATTGGCCTGTTCGCCAGCCTGCTTGGCGTGCTGATTGGGTACGGCGTCCATTTTGGATTCGTGCTGTTGCTGGCCGGGCTGGTTGAGGCGTCGTTGCCTGCCGCCACCATCTGGCCGGTCCTGTTTGGCCTGGGCATGGGATTGACGCTGCTGTTTGCCTTCGGCCTGCCCCCGGTGTTGCAGCTGGCACAGGTTCCGCCCTTGCGGGTGATTCGCCGCGATGTAGGCAACCTCAAGCCCGCGTCCATCGGTGTGCTGGGCGTCGGCGTGCTCGGGTTTTGCGCGTTGTTGCTGGCCGCCAGCAGCGACTTGAAGCTGGGTTTGATTGCGGTGGGCGGGTTTGCCGGTGCAGTCGTGGTGTTCGCAGGACTGGGGTGGCTGGCCGTCAAGCTGCTGCGCCGGGTCGTCAACGAAGCCACAGCGCCGCGCTGGTTGATGCTGGCCACGCGCCAGGTGTCGGCGCGCCCTGCCTACGCGGTGGTGCAGATCAGCGCGCTGGCGGTGGGGTTGCTGGCCCTGGTGCTGCTGGTGCTGCTGCGCACCGACCTCATCAACAGTTGGCGCAAGGCTACGCCACCGGACGCACCCAACCGTTTCGTCATCAACGTCATGCCGGATCAGGGCGATGCATTCCAGAGCACGCTGCGTGAGGCAGGTGTCGCAAAGTTCGACTGGTTTCCCATGATTCGTGGTCGCCTGGTGGCGATCAACAGCACCCCCATTACGCCCAACCGGTGGACGGACGACCGCGCCAAACGGCTGGTGGACCGCGAGTTCAATTTATCCACCAGCGTCAGCCAGCCTGCACACAACCAGCTGGTGGCCGGCAAATGGGTGGACAACGAGGCCGGTGCCATCAGCGTGGAAGAAGGCATTGCCACCACGCTGGGCCTGAAGCTCGGTGACACGCTGCGTTTTGACATGGGTGGCATGCAGGTGGATTCCACAATCACCTCCTTGCGCAAAGTGGACTGGGGCTCGATGCGGGCGAATTTTTACGTTATCTACCCGGTGGCAGCACTGCCCAACGTGCCCACCACCTACATGACCGCTTTCAAGGCGCCCGCAACGCCTGGTTTCGACAATTCGCTGGTGCGCCAGTTTCCCAACATCACCAATGTTGATCTGTCGATTACGCTGACCCAAATCCAGCGCGTTCTGGACCAGGTGATTGGCGCGGTTGAGTTCCTGTTTGGCTTCACGCTGGCTGCCGGTCTCGTGGTGCTGTTTGCAGCCGTCACTGCCACCCGCGAAGAGCGTGCCCGCGAGTTCGCCATCATGCGCGCAGTGGGTGCCCGCGGCAGCCTGCTGCGCCAGGTACAGCGGGCCGAGCTGGCGGGTGTGGGCATGCTGGCGGGGTTCCTGGCCTCTGTGGTGGCCGCCATTGTGGGTTGGGCGCTTGCCAAGTACGTGTTTGAGTTTGAATGGACGGTCTCTTTGTGGGTCCCGCTGGTGGGTGCGCTGGCAGGTGCTGCATTGGCATTGGCCGCCGGGTGGTGGGGCCTGCGCGAGGTATTGCGACGGCCGGTAGTGGAGACACTGCGTCGTGCGCCGCAGTAGGAATCGACACGCACTGTGCACCGCAGTGGCGCGATGCGGTTGACCCACCTGCATTCAATCAGTAGACTGGGTTGGCTTCCCTCAACCTCCAAGGAGACTTCCATGAAGAAACTTTCAATGCGTGTTGTATTTGCCGGCCTGGCGCTGTTTGGCGGCGGCGTCGTCACTGGCCTGGTCGCGCAGACGCTGACTGATTCGCCGCAACGCGTCGAGCAAAAACGCGCGGACCTGACGGGTGCGCCCGGCATGGAGGTGATTGCCTCCATCGGCGAGTACAAAAAGGGCGAGGCGATTGAATTGCACATTCACCATGGCATTGAAGCCGCTTACGTGGTGCAGGGCGCATCGGTGCAATCGCCCGGCAAAGACCCGATGATGCTGCCCACCGGTGCTTCCTTGCTGAACCTGCGCGACGTCAAACATGGTGGCTTCACCGTAGTCAGCGACACACCGCTGAAGCTGTTCACGGTACATATTGTGGACAAGGGCAAGCCACTTTACGATTATTCAAAATAGCGTTGCAAGTTGTGCTTCGGCGACAATCCGGGTTTAACCCTGTTTGTCAATGAAGATCGAAGAAAAACCAAAATTTGCCACGCCGTTTGAATGGATTGGCGGCGAGGACCGGGTAAAGGCCTTGACCGAGCGCTTTTACGACCTGATGGATCTGGAAAACGGCTACACGGCACTGCGCGCCGTGCATGGCAGCGACCTGCATGGCGCCCGTGAAAAGCTCTTCTGGTTTTTGTGTGGCTGGCTCGGTGGACCACAACATTACACCGAGCGTTTTGGCCACCCCATGCTGAGGGCCCGCCACATGCCTTTCAAGATTGGCATTCAGGAGCGCGACCAGTGGCTGGCCTGCATGGACCAGGCCATGCTGGAGACCGGGGTAGATGAAACTTTGCGAAAGCGCCTGAACGGGTCGTTCTTCCAGACCGCGGACTGGATGCGAAATCAGGGCGTTCCCGGCGCCTGAATCAACAGCACCACCAGCGCTCCGGCGCCCCCATCCGCTGGTTTGGCCTGTACAAAGGCCAGCACCTCTTTCTTTTGCACCAGCCAGCTGTGTACTTTGCTTTTGAGCACTGGCGCTTTGCCGGGTGAGCCCAGGCCCTTGCCGTGCACCACGCGCACACAGCGAATGCCATGTTTGTGCGCTTCGCGGATGAAGTGGCTCAAGGTGTCGCGCGCGTCTTCGCTGCGCAGGCCATGCAGATCAAGCTGGCGCTGGATGCTCCACTCGCCACGGCGCAAGCGGCGCGTCACGTCGATGCCGATACCGGGGCGGCGAAAGCTCATGTGCTCATCCACGTCCAGCAGGGTGCCAATGTCAAATTCGTCGCTGATGGCCTCGACCAGCACGGCGCGGTCGTCCAGTTGTTGCTGGCGTGGTTCAGTGGACGGCGGTGCTTTTTTCAATGGTGCGCGGCGTTTGTCCGGCAAGCGGTTGACGGCGCCCGCCGCGTTGATGAACAGGTTTTTTTCCGCAGCGACACGGGCCGAAGTTCGTGCCAGCTCGGCCGCCGCCAAGGCCTGCGCCCGGGCCAGGGCTTCAATTTCGAGCTTGACGACTTTCAGGTCGGCCAGCGCCGTGATTTTGATTGGCGCCGTCTTCACATCAGCCCCCGCTCGGCCATCGACAAGGCCTCGCCGGTGCCCACTATCACGTGGTCCAGCACGCGTACGTCGATCAGCGCCAGCGCCGCTTTCAGGGTTTGGGTCAGCGCCTCATCAGCGCGCGACGGCTGCGCGGTGCCGCTGGGGTGGTTGTGCGCCAACACCACCGCGCTGGCCTGATGGTGCAAGGCCCGCAACACCACTTCACGCGGGTAAACCGAGGTCTGGGTGAGGGTTCCGCGAAACAGCTCCTCCAGTGCCAGCATGCGGTTTTGCACATCCAGAAACAGCACCGCAAACACCTCGTGGGGCCTGGCCGAAAGCTGAAGCTGAAGGTACTGCTTGACCGCGTCAGGCGTGGCAAACACGGTGCGTGCCCTGAGTTGCTGCGCCATCGCGCGCCGCGCCAGTTCCAGCACGGCAACGATTTCTGAGCGCTTGGCCGGGCCCAGGCCCTTGACGCGCTTCAAGTCATCGGCCGTGGCGTGCAGCAATCCGGCAATGCCGTCAAAACCAGCGTCGCCATTGGCGTTGATTTTAAGTTGAAGCAGTTCGTCGGCCATCTGCAGCACGCCTTTGCCCGCGATGCCGGTACGCAGCAGCAAGGCCAGCAACTCGGCGTCACTCAGCGCCCCGGGGCCGCGGGCGAGCAGTTTTTCGCGCGGGCGCGCATCTTGGGGCAGGTTTTTGATGGACATGGAGGGAAAAGCCCCGCGTGCAGTGATGGGGGTCAGGCTTTCTACAATAGCGCACAGTTTATCGAGACTTCCATGACCACTGCCATTGCCCGGGTTGAATCGGGTTCCTTCCTCACTTTGCACTACCGCCTGGCTGGACCGGGCGGAGACATCATCAACACCTTCAACGACAAACCGGCCACCCTGTCGCTGGGGACGGGCGAGCTGTCACCGGCCGTTGAGCAATGCCTGATCGGGCTGGACGAAGGCACCCGCGCCACCTTTGAGCTGCCTGCAGGCAGCGCCTTCGGTGAGCGCAAGGCCGACATGATGCAGTGGGTGGCACGCAAACTGCTCAAGCAACTCGGTGACCCGCTTGAGACTTACCGGGTGGGCGATGTGGTGCAGTTCCCTACCCCTGACGGTCAGTCGCAGTATGCTGGCGCGGTGGTGCAACTGGGGACCGACGGCAGCGATGCCGTGCTGTTTGATTTCAACCACCCTTTGGCCGGCCAGCCCGTGACCTTTGAAGTGCAATTGATTGGGGTGTTATGAGCGTTCTGCCGCAGGAGATTGTTTTGGCTGAACCGCGCGGCTTTTGTGCCGGGGTTGACCGGGCGATTGAAATCGTCGAGCGTGCGTTGCAAAAATTTGGCCGCCCGATCTACGTGCGCCACGAGATTGTGCACAACACCTACGTCGTGAACGATTTGATAGCCAAAGGCGCGGTTTTCATTGAAGAGCTCTCTGACGTGCCCCCTGGTGCCACGCTGGTGTTCAGCGCGCACGGCGTGAGCAAGGCGATCCACAACGAAGCCCACGCGCGCGGTTTCCAGATTTTTGACGCCACCTGCCCGCTGGTGACCAAGGTGCATGTGGAAGTCGCCAAGCTGCACAAAGAGGGCTATGAATTCATCATGATTGGCCACAAAGGCCACCCTGAAGTTGAAGGCACGATGGGGCAGTTGCAAAGCGGTATTCACCTGGTTGAAGACGTGGCCGATGTTGCGCTGGTCAATCCGCTGCAGAGCGAGCGACTGGCTGTGGTGACGCAGACCACGCTCAGCGTGGACGATGCGGCTGAAATCTCCAAGGCCATCAAGGCGCGTTTTCCAAAGGCCCGCAGTCCCAAGCAGCAGGACATCTGTTATGCCACGCAAAACCGGCAAGATGCCATCAAGGTGATGTCGCCCCAGGTGGATTTGATGATTGTGGTGGGCAGCCCCACCAGTTCCAACAGCAACCGGCTGGCCGAACTGGCGCGCAAGCTGGGGGTGGAGAGTTTTATGGTGGACAGCGCCGACGAATTGAGGCCCGAATGGCTCATCGGGCGCCAGCGGGTGGGCCTGACGGCGGGTGCGTCGGCGCCTGAAATTTTGGTGCAGCAGGTGATTGACCGCATCAAGGCGCTGGGTGCGGTGTCAGTGCGCAAGATGCAGGGCATTGAAGAAACCATCAAGTTCCCGTTGCCCAAAGGCCTGAAGGTATGAGCGGTTTGGTTAACGACGCTCTGACCGACGACGCCCTGATTGAATCGCTCTACCGGGACATTCCCCGTGCTGCAGCCAGGTTTGCAGAGCGCTGCCCGAACTTTGTGCGTGAAACACCGCTCTTGAAGCTGCCTGGCAAGGCATTGGGCCTGGCTTGCGCCGAAGTCTGGCTGAAGCTGGAGCATTTGCAGGTAGGCGGAAGCTTCAAGGCGCGCGGCATGCTGAACCGCCTTGTGTCCAACCCGATTCCCTCAAGCGGCGTGATTGTGGCGTCAGGCGGCAATGCGGGCATCGCCACCGCCGCTGCGGCCGCCGCGCTGGGTGTGCGTTGCGAGGTGTTTGTGCCCACGGTTTCAAGCGCCGCCAAGCAGGCCCGTTTGCGCGCTTTGGGGGCGACGGTGGTGGTCACCGGCGCCGCCTACTTTGATGCGCTGCAAGCCTGCATTGCGCGCCAGCAGGCGACGGGCGCTCTGATGACCCACGCCTATGACCAGATGGAAGTGGTAGCAGGCGCAGGCACGCTGGCCCTGGAAATAGAAGCGCAAGGTGGCCTGCCCGACAGCGTGCTCGTGAGCGTGGGTGGCGGCGGGCTGATTGGCGGTGCAGCCGCCTGGTTTCAAACGCGCAGCCGCGTCGTCGCCCTGGAATCCGAGCACACGCCCACGCTGTTCGCAGCGCGCGAGGCGGGTCAGCCGGTGGATGTGGCCGTCAGCGGCATCGCGGCCGACTCACTGGGCGCCAGGCGCATCGGCGCGATTGGTTGGGCCGTGACCCAGCGGCATGTGAAAGACAGCCTGCTGGTGAGTGACGACAGCATCCGCAGTGCACAGCGATGGCTGTGGGACAACCTGCGCCTGGCGGTGGAGCCCGCTGCAGCGTTGGGGCTTGCCGCTTTGCAATCCGGGCGATATGCACCGGGCGCAGCGGAGAAAGTCTGCCTGATCCTGTGCGGCGCGAACCTGGATCTGGCCACTCTGGCCGAATGATCTGGCTGATTTGGCGCAGGAGGTTTCTGATATTTGATATCACTGGCGATATCAAATATGGCGCTTCAGGGCTGACAATGAGTGAAAATCGTCAAAAATCCAATTAAATAGGCCTCTAGCCCTCGTATTATATAGATAGTTTGCTACTGTAATAGTAGTAAATCGTAGTTGGCTTTTTGCGCCATGGCGGTGCGGTTTTGAAGTCAAGGCGATTCAGACTGACGGCGCAGGCATCGGCTGAATCTAAAATGGCCCCATGCTTGACATCACGACCCTCAGAAAAGACCTCGACAGCGCCATTGCCCGCCTTGAAACCCGCAAAAAGCCGCAGGCGTTTTTGAACGTGGACACCTTTCGCACGCTGGAGGCTGAGCGCAAAACTATCCAGTCCCGTACCGAAGAGCTGCAAGCCAGGCGCAATAGTTTGAGCAAGCAGGTCGGCCAGCTCAAGGCCAAAGGCGCAGAAGGTGCCGCACAGGCTGATGCGGCCATGGCAGAGGTCGGAACCCTCAAGGCCGGGCTGGAAAGCTCTGCGGCGCGGCTCGATCAAATTCAGGGCGAGTTGCAGGCGATGTTGATGGCGGTCCCCAACCTGCCGCACGCAAGCGTGCCTGTGGGTGCTGACGAGGCCGGCAATGTGGTGGTGCGTAACTGGAGCCCCGACGGCAAGGCTTCGGCTGCGCTGGCGTTCCCCCCCAAAGACCACGTGGATATCGGCACGCCGTTGGGCCTGGACTTTGACATGGGCGTGAGGCTTACCGGCTCGCGCTTTACGGTGATGAAAGGTCAAATTGCCCGCCTGCACCGCGCGCTTGCCGCCTTCATGCTGGATGTGCAGACCCTTGAGCATGGTTACACCGAATGCTATGTTCCCTACATCGTCAACGCTGACTCGTTGCGCGGCACCGGCCAGTTGCCGAAATTTGAAGGCGATCTGTTTGCGGCCAAAAAGGGCGGGCAAGACGGCGAGCCAGTGGCTGATACAGCAGCGCTGTACCTCATCCCCACCAGCGAAGTACCGCTGACCAATTTCGTGCGCAATGAAATCGTCGCGCTGGGCGAATTGCCGGTCAAACTGACCGCCCACACACCATGCTTTCGCTCGGAAGCAGGCAGCTACGGGCGCGACACCCGCGGCATGATCCGCCAGCACCAGTTTGACAAGGTTGAAATGGTGCAAATCGTGCACCCTGAAAAGAGCTACGAAGCCCTTGAAGAAATGACCGGCCATGCCGAAGCCATTCTGCAAAAGCTGGGTTTGCCGTACCGCGTCATGTCACTGTGCACTGGCGACATGGGGTTTGGCGCGACTAAAACCTACGACCTTGAAGTCTGGTTGCCTGCGCAAAATACCTACCGCGAAATCAGTTCGGTCTCCAACTGCGAGGCGTTTCAGGCGCGACGGCTACAGGCGCGGTTCAAAAACGAGCAGGGCAAAAACGAGTTTGTCCACACCTTGAATGGCTCGGGTCTGGCGGTTGGGCGCACGCTGGTGGCGGTGCTTGAAAACTACCAGAACGCCGATGGTTCTGTCACCGTGCCAGCGGTGTTGCGTCCCTACCTTGGCGGGCTTGAAGCCCTGCACGCACTGGCTTGACCTGCACTGAATTGCGCCGGATACTTGGCTGGCCGCATCACCTGCGCACCCTGCGTCAATTTTGAGGCGAGACAACAACAAACACCATGCCCAATTTCTTCGATCTCCTGCAGGTTTACCTGGTCCCCTTTGCCATCGCCGTGCCGATTGGCCTGTTGCTGATTTTCTTTGGCACGCGCCGTGGCGGCGAGCCGCGCATCGACGACATTGACAGCCGGCCCGAGCACTATGGTCACGCTGGCCAGTCCACTGTGGACATTGCACTGGACGACACAACCCAGTTTCGCGCGCCGGCGTCGCCCCATGGCGTCAGCGTATCGCCCGGCGGCGGCATCGACTTGCCACTTGGCAGCAGCGATGCGGGCCACGAAGCGGGGAATGCACGAAGTCAGTTTACTTTGCTTGTGGTTGATGACTCGGCCGTGCCGCGCGCGAAGCTTCGCAAGCTGTTTGAGTCGCATGGCTACCAGGTGGTGACCGCCAACGATGGCGTGCAGGCCATGGAAGCCATGACCAAGACCGCTTTTTCGGTGGTGATTACCGACCTGGAGATGCCACACATGGATGGTTTCGAGCTGATCGCGGCAGTGCAGGGCAGTATCGAGACAGAAGACATTCCGGTGATCGCCATCACAGGCCACGAAGAGATGCAAGCCCGCGTGCACAACATTCAGGGCCTGTACGGCATTTTCAAGAAGCCCTGGAACGACCGGGAACTGCTCAAGCGCGTCGACGTTCTGGCGTCATTAAATCGGGTGGCCTGAGCCGGTTTGGCCAGACGGCCGCCTTGCAATCGATGATGAGGGTAACTACCATAGCTGGCTTAACTCGGGTCCTATACATTAGTTATTGCTGATGTATAGATATTAAAGCCAGCCATTGAATCCGTCCCACCAACCCTGATTTTTTGAGTAACCCGTGACCCCTGACCATTCCGATTTCGGCCGGATTCGCAAGGCGCCAGAAAATTTCCTGAGCCTTCAGGGTGCTCGCACAGTGGCTGGCGAGACCAGGCAGGGCCGGCGCAACTTCCTGCGCAGTGCCTTTGCAGCGGCAACCGCTTCGACCGTGGCAACGGCCAGCGGCGTCGTGCATGCGCAAGGCATGTCGTCGATGGGAGATGGCGGCGATGCCAACATCCTGACCCTGCCAGAACACAGCAAGGGCCTTGGGCAGGCGGTGGCGACCGATGGCTATGGCAAACCGTCCAAATTTGAGGCCAACCTGCAGCGCCGCCAAAGCCCGGGCTTGACGCAGACGGCGCAGTCGTCCGTGTCCTTCGCGCCCCTGCAATCGCTGTTTGGCATCGTCACGCCGTCGGGCCTGCACTTTGAGCGCCATCACCAGGGATGGTGGGACGTTGACCCGTCCAGACACCGTCTGATGCTCAACGGCTCTGAGCCGGGCATGTTGAAGAAAGATTTGATCTTCACCGTGGACGAACTGATGCGCTTGCCGTCGGTGTCACGCTTTCACTTCATCGAGTGTGGTGCCAACACCGGCATGGAGTGGGGCAATGTCGCCGTCCCAACGGCACAGTATTCACACGGCATGCTGTCATGCAGCGAGTTCACTGGCGTTCCCCTGGTCACACTGCTGGAGATGGCGGGGGCGGATCTCAAAAAGGGC
>JANMCB010000538.1:0-4690 GCA_031360805.1 Rhodoferax sp. | reverse complement strand
AATCTGGCCCCCAGTGGGCTGAAAGTGCCCGCTCACGACATTGATAAAGGTGGACTTGCCTGAACCATTGGGCCCCAGCAGGCCGAGGATTTCTCCGGCCCGCACGTCAAGCGACACATCATCAAGCGCCTGAACGCCGGTGAACGACTTGGACAGGTGCCGCACTTCCAGCAAGGGCGCGGCTGGCAGGGCGCGAACGCCGGGGGCAGCCGCAACTGGAAGTGCCGGCAGTGCAGCTGCCGCCGGTGGTGGCTCTGGCGGGTGGTCAGCCAGCGGCGCGTTGTCTGGCGCGCCTTGGACAGGTCGCCCGGCCACTCTGGGTTTGCGCAGGAACCAGCCCAACAGTCCGTTTGGCATGAAGAGGATGACCACGACGAGCACCGCACCAAACACGGCCTTGCCAGCCACCGCGCTGTCACCGGCGGTAAAAGCATATTGCAGACAGGTGATGGCAATCGCCCCTACCGCCGGGCCTGCCCAATGCCGGGTACCGCCCAACACGCTCATCAGCACCACGGTGAGTGGCACGGTGATGGTGAAGGTGTCGCCCGCTGTCACATAGTTCACAAAGAGCGCGTGTATGCCGCCGGCCAGCCCCGCCAACGCACACGAGATGGCAAAGGCCACCAGCTTGTAACGCAGCGTGGGCACGCCCATCACCTCGGCGACGTCTTCGTCGTCATGAATGGCGAACAGCCCCACGCCCAGCTTGGACGATTGAATGCGCCAGGCAATCAGGAGGGTTGCCACCGCTCCCGCCAGCGCCATCAGGTAGATCGACGAGGACGCGGTGGGGCCGATCATGGGCACAGCCACGGCCGCCATTGAAACGCCTGGGCCACCATCGATTCGGGTATTGAGCACAATCGTGCCGACGACGAAGGTGATGGCCAGCGTCAGCAGGGCAAACAACTCGCCGCGCACTGCTTTGACCCTGAAAACCACCGCACCCAGCGCCGCGCCCAACAGCGCAGCCAGAGCTGCCGCCGCGGGCAAAGTCGCCAGAAATGGCCAGTTCAGGTTCGCCGCCAAACCCGCCGAGGTGTACATGCCGATGCCAAAAAAAGCACCGTGACCGAACGAGAAATAACCCGAGTACCCTGACAGGATGTTCCAGGACAGCGCCAGAATCATCCAGTGGCAGATGAGGTAGAGAAAGGATTCGTAAAACGACGGCAACCCCAGCCAGGGCACGCTGGCCAAGAGCGCGCCTGCACCCAGGATGCCCAGAACCGCCTTGTTCATGAACGCAGAAATCTCATGCTAGCTTGTGACCTTGCCGGGTTTGAAAAGCAGCATCACGATCAAGAGCGAAAACGACACAATGGGTGCCCACGAAGGCGCGGCCACTGCCATGGTGATTGCCTCGCTCACGCCAATGATGATGCCTGCAAACAGTGGCCCCAACGCGCTGCCAAGGCCACCGAGCATCACTGCCGCAAAAACCACGCCCACCCAGGCAAAAATCTGTGAAGGCGTGAGTGCGAAGGTCAGCGCCAGGCAAATCCCCGCTACAGCAGCCAGCGCGGCACAAACGCCCGCCAGCACCAGCGACATGCCTTTCTGGTTGATGCCAAACGCGGCGGCAATTGGGCCGTCTTGCGCCATGGCGCGCAGGGCCTTGCCCAAATCGGTGTAGCGCATGGCCGCCCAGACTGACACCGAAATCACCACCGCCAGTAACAGCGTGATCAACTCCGGCACCGGAACATACAGCGTACCCAACACGAATTTCTGGCTGTTGTAGGCGGACTCAAGCCGACGGAAATCTGCCGTCCAGACGGCCTGAACCAGGCTTTCGATCATGACGGTGATACCAAAGGTGACCAGCAGTGAATTGAAAGGCGAAATTTCAAACCGCGCCAGCACCCATTGCATGGCCACGCCCAGCCCAAAAAACAGCGGCGGCAGAATCAGCAGTGTGATGAGCGGGTCAAACCCCCACACGGTGGCCATGTGATAGCTCGAGTAGGCGCTCAGAAAAACAAAACCGAAATGCGCCAGGTTGATCTGGCGCAGCAAGCCCCATGTCAGCCCCAGCCCCAGACCCACCAGACCGTAAAGCCCGCCGATGAAGATGCCTGAGAGGATCGATTGGGCCAGCAGGTTGAAGCTTGGCAGGGTCATGACCGGTTAACACTGCGGCGGGCAGTGCCGACGCAATTCACTGCAATTGCAGCTTGGCACCCGGCGCTGCATACGATGTGGGCCAGACGACGACCCATTTGCCGTTTTGCACCTGCTTGATTTTCATCAGGTCGTCGCCGTAGTTGCCAGGGCCATTGAAGCGCAGTTTGCCGTGAATCGTGTCAACGCGGTTGGCCTTGAGGAACTGGGCAATGGCCTTGTCGTCCAGGCTCTTGGCACCTACCACACCGGCTTCGAGAATCTGCCAGGCAGAGAACGAGGCAGCAGCCTGAACCTCGACCGTGGTGTCCGGCAGGCCGGCTCTGGCGGCCCGGTCATTGAAGATCTTTACAAACGCAGCGCCCAGGGCGTTGTCGGTGTACGGGGCGTGTTCTTCGAAGATGGTCAGCGACAGTGCGTTCTTGCCGTCCGGCGATTTGGTCATGGGCCCGGGCGCCGGGTAGGTGTGAAAGTGCAGCGGCGGCGTGTAGTCGATCTTCTTCATGGCATCCAGCAGCATGTTGCCTTCCAGCGCGATGTCGCCCATCCAGACCAAGTCCGGCTTGGCGTCTTTCACGCGTGCCGCAATCGGCCCGAAGTCACGGTTGCCGAAATCCCATTCCAGAAACAGCACCTCCTGCAGGCCGCGCTTTTTGGCGACCTCGCGCGCGCCCAGGGTCATGAAATGGATCGAAGGGAACTTGCTGGTCACAAAGGCCACCGTTTTAGGTGACTTGCCGGTGGATGCCAGCGCATCAAACACCGAGTTGGGCACCGTGTTGCCAGGGTCAGACCCGAGCGACCAGGCCGGAAATGCCATCTCGTATTTGGAGAGCGACGGTATGCCAAAGGTGTGGTGCACCAGCACCTTGTTGTAGCGCTGCGCAACCCCCATCGCCGACAGGATGGCACCTGTGGCATATGGCCCCATCAGCAGGTCCACTTTGTCAGAGGTCACCAATTGCTCGTACATGGTGCGCGCCAGATCGGGCTTGGACTGGTCGTCCTTCACGATCCACTCGACTTTGCGCCCGAGCAGGCCGCCACGTGCGTTGAGCTGTTCCACATAGATTTCACCGACCAGTTTGTGCGTCAGTGCCGTGGCAGACAGCGGCCCGGTCAAGGCCAATGTGCTGCCTATGCGAATCGGTGGCGGCGTCTGCGCGTTGACGGCCAGTGGCAGCATGCCCCCAACGCCAAGGACTGCCGCCAGGGCGGTCAGCATGTTTTTCAGCAACTTCATGAGGAGTCTCCTGTCATAAAAATACAAAACCAAAATCGCAAGCCCCAATCCCGAACCTACGGGCGCAAAACGGCGTGTTGTCGGCTGCCTAGAAAGGCACAAGCCGGAAGTCAAACTCGGCCAGACAATACGGCTTGTCCATCACGCGACCATCAGGCGCCGTTCCTGGCGGCTGGGCTTTGAAGTCAACAATCAGGCTGTGGCGCACGCCAAAAACGGCATCGGAGTCGAGGTACTTGCTGTCCGACACAAAAATGTGCGTGGTCAGCCGTTCATGGCCGGGGGCTGTCAGCATGGTGTGCATGTGACCCGGGCGAAACGGATGGCGCCCCATGCGCAGCAGCATGTCGCCCACCGGGCCATCGACCGGCACTGGGTAGAGGCACGGCTTGATGGCCCAGTAGTGGTATTTGCCGTTGGCATCGGTGTGAAAACGGGCGCGCAACTGCATGGGCGCATCGACCCCTTTTTGCAGATCGTAAAACCCGTCGTCGTCGCTGGACCAGACGTCCATCGCGCAACCGGCGATGGCTTGCCCGGAAGTGTCGGTGACCCGTCCGTAAAAGAGCGTGGGCTCTCCTTTCAAGCCTGCGCCCAGATCGGTCCCCAATGGCAGCTCTGGCGCGCCTTCACAGAAAAAGGGGCCTTGCACCGTCGCTTCAGTGGGCGGTGTCGAACCGGGGCGCGATGCATGGGCGGCTGCGCCTCGCGCCTGATCGATAGCGACCATCCGCATCGACAGCCCCAAGGTGTCAGACAACAAAATGAACTCCTGGCGCTTCTCGTCGCACTTTTGCCCTGTAGCGGTCAGAAACTGGATGGCGGTCATCCACTCGGCGGGCGTCAATTGAACGTCCACCGCAAATGCGTGGACATGCTCGATCAATGAGGTCATGACCGCTTTGAAACGGGGGTCCTGGCAATCTGCCAGCCTGGCGATCACCGCCTGCGTGAGGTCTTCTGCGGCTACTTGTTTCATGCGCTTCTCGTGTCCGGTTACAGAACCGTGCAGGCCTGTTCAAACGTCAGCCGGGGGTTGCGGTTGAACAGCTTGGTGTTGTCGCCATAGCCCAGGTTGATCAGGAAGTTCGCCTGCAGGCGACCGTCGGCAAAAAATTCGGCATTCACCTTGGCCAGATCGACCCCGCTCATTGGGCCGCAGTCCAGCCCGACCGCCCGCGCTGCGATCATGAAATACGCGCCGCCCAGCGTGCCATTGCGGATGGCCGTGCCTTGCGCCAGCGGCACGTTGCCTTCGAACATCTCCTTGGCGCCAGGGCCATGCCAAACGACCGGCATATGCTCATAAAACCGCGTATC
>JANMCB010000527.1:0-2636 GCA_031360805.1 Rhodoferax sp. | reverse complement strand
TGTTCTGGGTACTGGCTTACGACACCGAATATGCCATGGTGGACCGCGACGACGACCTGAAAATCGGCATGAAAACCTCGGCCATCACCTTGGGCCGTTTTGACGTGGCCGCCATTCTGGTGTTTTACGCGTTGTACCTGTTCATCTGGTGCGCGCTGCTGCCAGGCCTGCGCAACTCACCTGTCTTCATGGCCGCCGTCGCGCTGGCCGCCCTGCAGGCGCTGTGGCACGGCTGGCTGATTCGAACCCGCTCGCGCGAGGGCTGTTTCAAAGCCTTTCGTCTGAACCACTGGCTGGGTTTCACCGTCTTTGCCGGCATCGCCTTGACATCGCTGTGACACCACATTAACCACGCGTTGGGTTCGCTGACCGCATAAAAAAGCCGCCTGAATCAGGCGGCTTTTTGTCGCAGAAGCGAAGGGCGATCAGGCCGCTTTCTTCATCTTCTCTTTCATGGCTTTGGCCTTGGCCTTGGCTTTGGCTTTTGCCTTGGCTTTGGATGCGTCACCGGTCTTGTCGGCATGCGTCGTGGCGGAGGGTTGTGCGGCAGCGGCAGAGGTCGAAACCACAGCCAGTGGCATGGCGATAACGGCAGCGCTGATCAGGGCTGAAAGCAGTTTTTTCATGAAAATTTTCCTGGGGTTGATGTGAACGATGCGCCAAGGCGGCGTACCCGCCCGAAAGCCCGCCGAGTTTACAGCGCCGTGCTGGCGCCACTTGAACAAACTGTGTCAGCAGTGGTAAGCATGCCGTGCGATTTGTGCAATTCATCACAGATTGCATCGGCGGCGTTTGGGTGATTGCAATTGCAGCTTTGTAATGCTATTGTAAAAATAGCACACTATTTATGTTATACGAGTGCTAGAGGCATATTTGACCTACTTTTTGTTCAAAATGAGGCATTTCAAGCTGCAATATACCCAAATTGGGTTTATTGGAGGCTGAAAGTATCGACCTGTGATCCATCCGATATAGGTGAAATCGCTCGGTCCGAGCGACCCAAGCGTCTAAATCGCCGTCATAATTTCGGCATGTATCCTTGCGCCAAGCCTGCGAATCCCTCGGTTCCTGGCTCACCTCGTCGCAAACTGCCAAGCAGGAAACGCAGGCCGATTCGGGAGTCGCTGGCATGGTTGCCAGCCCGCTTTGGGCCGCAGTCTATTGGGCGATCGCGGTCAAGTGGCGCGTGCCGCAACGGGTTCGCGTTCATCGCCTTCAACCCGCGGCTCCTGTCCAGTTTCCGCACATGACTAGGAGTCCGTTCATTTTTGCTTTGTTGACAAAGGCTTCGATGCGAACCCTTCTCCTGGCCACCCTAATCGCCGCGTTCGCCAATTCTGCGGCGGCCGCTCAACCGGGCGTGACGGTCGTCTACAGCCCTGGTCTGGATTCGGTATGCGCCTTGATCCGCGGGGGCACCATCAAGAATGAGTGGAAGGAAGAGTTGGCGTCGCGCAAGGACGAGTTCGAAAGTCTTTGGCTTGGCGCTGGCCCGAAGCTGATTGAAGCGGCCGAGGCGCTCACCGGCAAACCCTTTCCTGCAGAGCCCGTCACCGCCCGGTTGACGCTGTGCGACCTCCCGTCGCAATCGATCATGGGCATCAGCGTCAACATGCGTTACGCGCTCAAGAGCTTTGTGCCCGACCCGGTGCCCATGCGCTACAAGGTCGATACGCTGTTTCACGAACTGCTGCACAACTTTCTGTCCGGCCACCCGGTTACCGAGTCATCACTTATCGCGCAGCATGCATCTGAACCCGACTGCGTGCGCAATCACCTTCACTTGCTGGCGCTGCAAAAGGCTGTTCTCCTGCGGTTGGGCGAACCCGAAGCTTTGCAGCAAGTCATTTCCATTGACGGGAGGCTGCCGAGTGGCTGCTACAAGCGCACCTGGGCGCTGGTCAACACCACCGACACGGCGTATTTGCACTACGTTGCCGAACTTGCCAAATAGACTCGCTGGCCGCCAAAAAGTCAGTCGTTCAAGCCACAAATCACCATGGAAAAAACGCAACCCACCGCGGTATTGAAACAAATCCCAAACGGCGTCTGGGTGCTGGGCTTTGTGAGCATGCTGATGGACATTTCTTCGGAGATGGTTCACAGCCTGTTGCCGATGTTCATGGTCACCGTGCTGGGCACCAGCGCCTTCACGGTGGGAATCATCGAGGGCCTGGCGGAGTCCACCGCGTTGATCGTCAAGGTGTTTTCCGGCGCTTTGAGCGACTTCCTGGGCCGTCGCAAAGGCCTGGCGGTTTTTGGCTACGCCCTGGGTGCGTTGACCAAGCCTTTGTTTGCCGTTGCATCGGGCATTGGCATGGTCGTCACCGCCCGGCTGCTGGACCGGGTCGGCAAGGGCATTCGCGGCGCGCCGCGCGACGCGCTGGTAGCGGACCTCACCCCCAGCCACGTGCGAGGCGCTGCGTTTGGCTTGCGCCAGTCTCTGGACACCGTGGGGGCGTTTTCCGGGCCGCTGATTGCTGTGGGTTTGATGCTGTTGTGGTCCAACGATTTCCGCTCGATCTTCTGGGTGGCTGTGGTGCCTGGCCTGCTGGCCGTGGCGCTGCTGCTGTTCGGCGTGCGCGAACCCGAGCGCCAGCCTGGCACGGCGCGCACCAACCCGATCCGGCGTGAAA
>JANMCB010000413.1:0-1880 GCA_031360805.1 Rhodoferax sp. | reverse complement strand
CCGTTCATTGCGTGACCCTGGCGGGCAACCGGCCAGGTGACAGCCGGGCCACCAGTGGGCTGAACGACGCCATCAGTTCGTTGGTCGATTTTCTGGTGTCGAAGGACCTGCGTGACGTGCGGCTGGTGGGGCATTCCTACGGCGGCATGGTGATCTCGGGTGCGGTCGACCGGGTGCCCGAGCGCATTCGCCGCCTGGTCTACTGGAACGCCTTTGTTCCGCTCAATGGTGAATCGCTGACCGATATGGTGCCGCCCATGTACGTCGGCATGTTTGACGCGATTGCCGGGGCCGGTGGCGGTGCTGTCACGCTGCCGCCACCGATTTGGCGCGAGGCATTCATCAACGACGCGGACGAGGCCACGGCCAACGCGGCGTTTGCCAAGCTCAACCCGCACCCGTACAAAACCTTCACCGACAAGATTGCGTTGAAAACCGAGCTGGCAGCCCTGCAAATTGGCAAGTCTTACATCAACTTCCAGCAGGACACGGCCCTGCCGCACAGCTTGCCCTGGCACCCGCGCCTCTCCGAGAAACTGGGGCTGTTCCGCTTGGTTGAAGGCCACGGCAGCCACGAGGTGTGCTTCACCAACCCGGCGCTGCTGGCGCACAAGATTATTGAGGCGGGGCGGGATTAACCTGCCGCCTTCAACCTGAACGCCACCAGCCGCTCCCCCACCAGCAACCCCCGTGCGTTGGCGAGGGGCCGCGCGCGCCAGGGGGCAATGTCCCGCGCTTGACCTGGCAGCGTGCACCCTTTGCCGCAAAATGGCGCCATGCAAAATTCTTCTGTTCGCTCTCCCTTACAGGCCACGGTGGTCCAGTGGCTTGTCACACCCGGCGCCCGGTTCTTGAAAGGCGAGGTGGTTGTCATCCTGGAGGCGATGAAAATGGAGCATGAGGTGCGGGCCGATGCCGACGGCCACGTCATGGCGCTGAACTACAGCGCGGGAGATCTGGTGAATGAGGGCGACTTGCTGATGATGGCCGACCCGGCCGCAAGGGCGTCGCCCATATCCCCAAACGTGCAAGCGCAGAACGCGGCGGACCCTGCGCCCGGCCAGGGCCTTGAGCCCGGCACGGACAAGACCCCCCGACCTGATCTGCAGCGGGTGCTGGACCGCCATGCTTTCACCCTGGATGCCAACCGGCCTGACGCGGTGGCCAAACGGCGCGCAGCTGGTGGTCGCAGCGCGCGCGAAAACATCGCCCACCTGTGCGACGCGCCGGGTGGTGCTTCAGGCCACCCCAGTTTCATCGAGTACGGCGCGTTGGCCATTGCAGCGCAATCCCGGCGGCGCGCGCTGGATGACCTGGTCGCCAACACGCCGGCCGACGGCATGGTCACCGGCATTGGCAGCGTTAACGCGCATCTGTTTGGCGCCGAGCGGGCGCGCTGTGTGGTGATGGCTTACGACTTCAGCGTGCTGGCCGGGACGCAAGGCATGCGCAACCACCAGAAGACCGACCGGCTCCTGGGCCTTGCCCTGCAGCAGAAGTTGCCGGTTGTGCTGTTTGCCGAAGGCGGCGGTGGCCGGCCGGGTGATGTGGATTCAGCCAAAGTCGCCGGCTTGAACGTGGCGACCTTTGCGAGCTTTGCGCGGCTCAACGGTGCGGTGCCCGTGGTCGGCATTGTGGCCGGGCGCTGTTTTGCGGGCAATGCGGCGCTGCTGGGTTGTGCGGATGTGATCATTGCGACGCGTAACAGCAACATCGGCATGGGCGGGCCAGCCATGGTCGAAGGCGGTGGCTTGGGCGTGTTCAAGCCGGAAGAAATCGGGCCCAGCGACGTGCAGCACGCAAATGGCGTGATCGACATTCTGGTTCAGGACGAAGCCAGCGCGGTCGCCGCTGCCAGGCACTACCTGTCGTTCTTCCAG
>JANMCB010000411.1:0-3667 GCA_031360805.1 Rhodoferax sp. | reverse complement strand
GTGCCATTGGCAAATTTGACGCGCGCGGTATCGCCGTCCTGCTCGAAGCCAACGGCGCGGTGGTCGGTGTGGATGATGCCGGCAGGCAAATTGGCGGCGAGGAAATCGACAAAATCGGCGCGGTGCATGCCAAAGTTCGCGTTCCAGCCAGAGGCGTCCGACACCTGCACCGGCGCGATGGGTGTGCCGTCGTGGCGGAAGTAAAAAGAGCCAGGGCCGACACGCGCGCCCCATTTTTCGACGGCGGCCCCGAGGCCCACCCGCTCCAGATGGCGCACCGCATTCGGTGTCACATACACACCCGCGCCAATCTCGCCCAGCGCGGACGCCTGTTCATACACGGAAACGCGCAACCCCTGTGCGATCAGCGCATTGGCGGCGAACAAGCCGCCAATGCCGCCGCCGATGATCACGATGTTTGGCCGGGATGGCATATCAACTCTCTTTAAAAAAAGTGCCTCAACTTGGTTCAATCCCCAAGTCGCGCAACCGCTTGGTGATCACCGGAAACTCTTCGTTGTACATCGCCAAAGCACGGTCAGCACCGAAGATCATTGGCTCCAGACCGCGTTCCTTGATGACACCCACCACTTCTGCACTGTTGGCAATGGCTTGAATTTCGGTGGACAACCGCGCCACAACAGCATCTGGCGTGCGGGCCGGCACAAGAAATGCCATCCAGACACTTCGGTCAAAGAGGGGGTCCGTCACGCCCAGTTCGCGAAACGTCGGCACGTTGGGCAGCGCGCTGGAACGGTTGGGGCCCATCATGGCCAGCGGTACGATCTTGCCTGACAGCACGTGCGGTCGAGCAGTTCCGGCCGACGTCCAGCCACAGTTGATGGTGTTGGTCAGCAGGTCTTGCAAAACCGGCGCTTCGCCCCGTTGGGGCACATGCACGGCGTTGAACTTCATTTCCTTTGCGAGGGATTCGCCTGCCAAATGGCCCAGGCTGCCAATCCCCCAGGTTCCAAATGACACCTGCTTGCCGCCCGCTGTCGCAAAGGCCTTGAATTCTTCAAAGGTTTTCACGCCCATGCTGGCGGGTACCGACACCAATGCCGGGCTGCGAAGGATGGACGCCACAAATCGAAAGTCCTTCTGCGGGTCGTAGGGCAGGTTTTTGATCAGCACTGTGTTGCTGATGAGCGGGTCATTCAGTGAGTACAAAAGCGTATGACCGTCCGCTGGCGCTTTCGCCACTTCAGCACAACCAATGCCGCCAGACGCGCCCGTCTTGTTGTCAACGACGACACTTTGCCCGAAAACTTTGGCCAGCTTTTCACCGATCAATCTGGCCGTAGCATCTGTCGCACCACCCGCCGGATAGGGCACTACCACCCGGATTCCTTTGCTCGGGAATGCGGAAGTCTGCGCCAGCGCATTGCTGACCAGCGCCGGTGCTGACAGTGCTGCTGTCAACTGGGCGCCCGATTGAATGAAAACTCGTCTTTGCATGGAAATCTCCTTGAAATTGCGAACGTAGTGACTTGGGTTTTATTCAGCCGTAGCAGTTCGCCTGGAAGCCAAGGCAACCGGGTCGGGCAGCTTGACCGCTGACGCTGAAGCGGTTTCACTTGCGATTTCAGTGTCGACCAAGCGCCGGAACCGCATCAGCGCGGCGTCCAGGTGCAAAGGGAACATCTTGAAATCCGGAACATTGGCCAATGCAGCACTTTGTGCGCCGATCATGTCTTTGTCTTCATCGAACGCGCGCAACAGCATCTGGAACATGGCTCCCGCCAACTCACTGTCGCCCTCGCCGGTGCGATGCCCCTGCTGAAAAAAGTAGTGCGTGCTGTTTTCAGTTTCTGGCGTCAGCGTCTGGCAACTGTGCAGTTCGACTTTGCCCGTGTCGACTGAATTGTTCTTGCCCGGGAATCCGCCTGACTTCATCAAGAGCGTGCCAGGCAGCAAAAAGTCGTAGTCCCACCAGCGGTCAATCAAGCCTTTGAATTCCCGGATTCGCTGGTAAGACGGCGGTGGTGGCACATCCGACACGGCCCGCTGCACGCGCAGGCCGCGCTGGCCGGGCGCTGTCGCGTCGCTCACATCAGCCCGCGACTGCGCGATGGCCGTGGAGCCACCCAGCGTTTTTTCATGCACGTAGCTCAGATGTGAGAAGTCCAGCAGGTTGTCACAAATCAACAGGTAGTTCGTGTCGTAATGCAAGTAGCCTGGCAGATTGCACCAGTCAGGACTGCCACTGGAATAGTTGTCAGGCAACATGGCCACGTCGGCCTTGTCCAAATCTCCCATCCACACGAAAACCCATTTGTTTTTTTCAACCACGGGATACTGCTTGACGCAGGCTTTGAGAGGTGCTTTTTCCATGCCCGGCACCTCAATGCACTGCCCCGCCGGGTTGAACACCAGGCCGTGGTAACCGCAGCGCAGGTTGTCGCCTTCCAGCCGACCTTTTGACAAAGGCGCACCCCGATGGCAGCAGCGGTCAGCCAGAGCGACCAGCCTGGAGCCCGATGCGCCACCACTTTTGCCACCCGTGCGATAGACCACGATGGGCTCACCCAACACGGTGCGGGAGAAGATTTTCCCGTTGGCTTGATCCAAGGGTATCTCGTGATCCCAGGCAATGACATACCAGCAGTTTTTGACAAACATGAGCGCGCTCCTCAAGTGGTACTAAGGGTTTTAGGGGGTTTGGCAGGTTTGGGATTTTTGGCAAGCTTGCCCAGCGAATCTGCGATGAAATTTTGCGTCGCAACTTCAACCGCCGGCAGGTTCTCGTGCAGGCGCTTGAGCAGCCTGATCAGCGTCTCGCGGTCCTGCACATCAAGTACCTCCAGCAGGGCGCGTTCGCGTGCCATTGCAATGCCCAGAATTTGGTCATGCACATGGCGACCATGCAACGTGAGGCTGGCCATGCGCAGGCGACCGTCCGTTGGGTCAAGCTCCAGAGCGATCAGCTTTTTGTCTGCCATCTGCTTGAAGCACCGGCTGACTGACGCCTTGTCCATCCCGATGATCTGGCTGACTTGTTGCGCGCTCACCGTTTCATGAATCGCCAGTAGCACCATGCAGCGCCACACTTCAGCACCCACGCCAAACAGGTTAAGGTAATTTTGCGATGCCCCGCGCGTGAGCTTGTTGGCGATCCAGACAAAGTACGCGGGAACGTAGCGCTCCAGGTCAATGACATCGCCCTGGGGCACAGCCTGCTCGCTAAACGCATCGTTGCTGGCATTGCCGGTCTTTAATACTGAAGATCTCTTGGTGCCTGACATGATCGGTTCGGACTGAGCGTTGAGATTGAACTGACGAATTAGTTGGCAAGTCAACTAATTGAATGTTCAACCACTCCGATCAATCCAGCATCCGTAGTTACCCCAAGCTCCAACAACGCGCCATCGGCAGCGTGTCGGCTTCAATGCAACCAACCACGCTTACTTAGGCGCATCAGCCAACCGGCGACCCAAGGAATTACCGTAGGGCGTTGCCCTGGCCAGCAACACCGGTTTTTCAAACGGTTCCACGTCGGGTTGGGACCTGTTGCAACAAGCCCCCGCTTGTTTACAATGAATCAGCTTGTCGGGGTGCCAAAGATTTTCATCTGCGGCTGAGATCGCTTCAGTCCGGTAACGGATGCGAGACCCGCTGAACCTGATCGGGGTTATTCCCGCGTAGGGAACAACGCTTTTTGGCACCA
>JANMCB010000508.1:0-3145 GCA_031360805.1 Rhodoferax sp. | reverse complement strand
CTCTGCCGGCTTGCCGACCAGCTGCTGGTGCAGGGCGTCATAAAACGGCTTCATTTCGGGAAACTCCTGCGGTGCCTGGCTCATGGGGTGAATCTGCAACCCCAGCTCGGTCGCCTTGAGCTGCAGGCGCATGTAGGCGCGACCTGCATTCACCTCGGCGCTGCGCGTCGTACCACGTTGCAAATGGTCTGCCGTGGGCGTGGACAGCCACACAAACCCCATCGCGCTTTTGCTGTGCCCTTCAAAGCGGGACATCATCTGTTTGTACGCGGTGCTGCCTTCTGCCGGCGGATTGCTGCGGTCAAACGCGCCGACCATTGCAGCGACGCGCGGCAGCATTGCATTCACGCTGATGCCGTCGCGGTGCTGCAAGATTTCGGCCGGGCCGACGCGCGTCAACTTGACGCTTTCCATCACCGTGCGGGGTGTCAGCAACTCGGCCTTGGCAGACTGCCAGCACAGCGTGCGCAGCGATTCGACCTGCTTTGGCTCCAGCGTGCTGCCGAACGTGACGCCAGAACCCATCAGAGCCGCCTTGAGCGCGGTCACCGTGGCCGCTGACACGGGGCGCGATGTGTCGTAGTCGACCTTGGCGGTGTGGCGGTTCAGCAGCTGGGCAAACAAAGGGTCTTTCCTGGCCGCTGGCGCTGCAGACGCTGGTGTGGCGGCAGCCCAGCTGACCCGCGCAACCGGCCGGTCGTCGACTTCGCGTGGCCTGAATTCGCCCTTGGGAAAGAGGTCCACCACCGGCTCCACACCACGCTGGCGCAAGGCAATGACGAGAGACTCCAGAAACGTGCCCTGGCTCACCACAATCTGGCGAAACCATGGGTCGGTCATGGGCAGCATGCGCGCGCGGTCGACGTACAGCGTGATGGCATCCGGCAGAGACAAATCAACCAGCCAGGGTTGGCGGTTGTGCGAATTGGGTGCCAGGATGGCATAGGCAAGCGCCCAGCGGCGCAGGTCAGGCTCGGCCCCAGGCCCTTGCCAGGCCTCGACGGCCCTGGACGGAAATTCGTCGGAGACGCAGCCTGCCAGGCCTCCAGTCACGGCGCCGATTGCAAAGCCGCCGCCTGCGACGCGAATGAAATTTCTACGGTTCATGGTGCTTTTCCTTAAATTGAACAATTGACGCAACCGTCAGGCTTGGCTTGTAGACGTTGCGCACGCCACGGGCTGACTGAAAGTGCCAGGCACAGGCATTGGCAGCTTCCCAAGACCGATCAGGGCTTGGCGCACCGCCAGGTCAAACGGTGTGTGCGGCTCGGCGCCGATCAACGCAGTCAATTTGTCGTTGACCAATGCGTGGGGCGTGTCCCACAGGTAACGCATCTCCATCAGTGACGCCCAAGTGGGAACCAACGGTGACGCCAGACGAATCAAACCCCACGGAGCGCGTTTGAACTGGAGGTTGCCACCCGGCTTGACCCAGCCTTGCTGGCGGGCAATGGGGTTGAGCGCGTCCAGCCAGTGTTGTCCGGTCAGGCTGTAGCCGCCAAAGTGCAACTGTTCGAACTGGGGCAACTGCGCGCGCTGCCTGGCCACCGCGACAAAACAACGGGCCAGGTCGGGCAGATAGGCCCAGGCGGTGGGCATGTCCAGGTGGCCAGGGTAAGTCAGGCGACCCGCCTTCAGGTCTTTGGCAATGAAGATGTCGAGCCAGCTGTTGCTGCCGCTGCCAAAAAAGTCACCCGCCCGAATCACCACAGTCGGCACGCCGCTGTCACGCAGCTGCGCTTCCATGGCGATGCGAATTTGGCCCTTGACGGTTAGCGCCTGCTGCAGCGTGTCTTCCCGCAACTGCGACGGCATGCCGGCGCCAAAGTTATAGACGTTGCCGGGCACCATCAACGTGGCTCCCAACGACCGCGCCAGTGCAATGGCTGCGCCGGTCATGGGTGCAACTTCGGCGCGCCACGCTTTTCCGGTGTACGCGCTGGGGTTCAGGGCATGCACAACCACTGTGGCGCCCTGGCTGGCGCGGGCAAAAGCCTGCGGGTCGTGCAGGTCAATTCCCAGCCACTCGATGCCGCTGTGCGCCGCAGCGCTGGGTGGGGCTGCGCCTGGCCGGGTCTGGCCGAAGACGCGCCAGCCGGCTTTGCGAAACGCCATTGCCGCTGCCAGTCCAAACCGGCCGCGAGCACCCAAAATCAAAACACTTGATGGCATGACTTTCTTTCGTAAAGTTGATTGATATGGGGGCATTGTGAAATTGATCGAACACCTCCACAATTGCATAATTTGGTTTACCAGATATACAGTAATGAATACCAAACCCGTACCCGCTGGAGGCCACTGCCATGAAACCGCTTGCACCGACTGGTTTTGACTGGAGCTTGATCCGGTCATTTTTGGCCGCCCTGGATGCCGGCAGCCTGCTGGGCGCCGCGCGCCAACTCAACAGCAGCCAGCCGACGCTGGGCAGGCACATCGCCGAGCTGGAATCGCAGTTGGGGCTGGTGTTGTTCGAGCGCACCGGCCGCGGGCTGGTCCCCACGCCCTTTGCCCTGCAGCTGGCTGAGTCGGCCCGCACCATGGAATCAGGTGCGTTGCAACTGGCCCGCAGCGTAACGGGCGCGCAGAAACGCGTGAGCGGCACGGTGCGCATCACCACCAGCCAGCCCGTGGCCTGCTTCCTGATGCCGCCGATTCTGGCGGCCATGCGGCTTGCGTTGCCCGACATTCAGGTTGAGCTGGAATCCAGCAATGCCGTCAGCAACCTGCTGCGCCGCGAGGCCGACATCGCGCTGCGCATGGTGCGCCCGGACCAGTCCACGCTGGTGGCCAAAAAGATCGGCCAGATCGCCGTCGGTGCCTATGCGTCGCGGGCCTATCTGGCCCGGCGCGGCACACCGCAGCAGCCGCAGGACCTGCTGTCTCACGAGCTGATTGGTTTTGACAAGAACGATGAAATGCTGCGCGGCTTCCAGGCGGTGGACCCCGGCGTCACGATGCAGGCTTTTGCGCTGCGCAGTGATGACCTGATCGTGCAGTCGCAAGCCGTGCGTGCAGGGCTGGGGGTGGGCTTCCTGGCGGACTATGTGGTGCGAAGCGACCCCGATGTGGTGCGAATCCTGCCCGGCTTGAAGCTGCCTGAACTGCACATGTGGCTGGCGGTGCACCGGGAGATTCGCACCAGCGC
>JANMCB010000409.1:0-6600 GCA_031360805.1 Rhodoferax sp. | reverse complement strand
ACACCTTCGCCCACATGAGCGGCAGGGGTGAGGGCGCGCGCAGTTTTCTGGCGCTGATCAAAACCCGTGAAACGGCGTTGATGGATGCGCTCTTTTCAGGGGATCTCGCGCAGGTACGCGCTTGCATCCGCTAACTGGCGGGGCGGTTTCGCGCCCAGGCCCAGATTTGTGCTGTGACCGTCACCAGCACGCAAGCCCCAGCGACCCAAACCACTGCGGCGCCCAGCGGGTATTCGACCGGGTGGCGCAGCAGCCAGGCGAGGACTCCCAGTAACGCCCCGCCCATCACGCGCTGGGCGACAGCATGGTTCCAGAGTGACGGGTACCGCCGTGCTGTTGCAGCGCCGCTCAGGCCCGCGAGCCAGCCCCCACTGGCCCCAGCCAGCACATCAACCGGCCAGTGCGCGCCGACGGCAATTCGCGACAAGCCCACCAGCGCCGCGAGTCCAATGATGCTGATCGCTAAAACCACTGAACGCAAGGTACTTGAGCTTGCTGTCGGCGATGGCGATGCAGTCGCCTTGGCTGTGAAAGCCAGAGTGGCCAGCACCGCCCCGGCTGCCGCAAATGCGCTGATGGTGTGGCCCGACGGAAAGCTGTGGTTGTTAAGCAGCGGGCCAATCACATGAAACTGGGCCAGATCCAGCACGGTGGCCGGGCGCGGCGCGTCAAACAGGCGTTTGAACAGAACTGAAAACAGCCCGCCCAGCGGAACCGCAGCAATCACGGCGAGCATGAGCTGTGGGCGCACCAGCAACAGCGGCGAGAGCAGCGCAAACAAAACGCCTGCATCGCCCAGCAAGGTCAGCGCCGACCACAGCGCGGGCGACAGGACTTGCGCGCTTTGGTTGATCTGCAGAAACAGCGCGCGCTGGGCGGGCAATATCGGCTGCGACTGCACCCACAGCGCCGCCCCAAGCAACAACAGCGGCATTAGGCTCCAGGCCAGCCAGCGCTGGGCCGTCCAGTGCTGTGGCCCATCAAGGGCAAGTGCAGATGTCATTCAGCGGCGACCATCCAGCGGCAATCCCACGGGACCTTGCCAGTTCTGGCAAAGCAGAAAACTGAAATGCGCGATCTGGCGGCCAGCCCGCATGACCGGGCGTTGTTCCAGCAGCCTGCATTGCTCAAATTGGTCGGCACCCACCGGTGGCAAAAAACTCATTTGTGACCAATCGACCAGCAGCACCGATTCACCGCGTGTCAAGGTGCCCCACCACAGCCCGAACTGGTCCAGGTGACGCTGCACCACCTTCACAGGCAACGGCCGGGCGTACCACGCTATGCGGCTGGCCAGCGTCCAGTTAAAAACCGCCAAGGTGGGCTGACCCGCAACAGTGCCATTCTCTTGCGCCAGAAGGCGAGCCCGGCGCGCTGCGTCGTCCCAGCCATACAAGTCGGCCATGGGGTTGAACCGCGCGCCAGCCACGGGCTGCCCGGGTGCGCTGGTGGCCTGCTCGCCAGTTTCAGAACTGACGCCACCCAAGAGCATCAAAGCCGCCAACCCGACGCAGCAAAACGCCTGAAAAACACCCAACCCGATCAACCACTTTCGCCAACGCTGCCACAACAATTGGCAGCCGATGGCGGCGGCGGGCACCAGTGCCGCCCATGCGGTTGCCGACCAATGCGGCAAAGTGGCGCCCCGGCCCGAAAAGTAAGTCAACAGCAACAGCGTGGGCAGACCAAAACAGGCACAGAAAAGCGGCACACTGATGCGCCGGCCCGCGCTCACATCGGCGCGAGCCTTGCGTGGTGACAGACGCAATGCCGCCAGCCAGCCCATCAGCAACAGCAGGCCATAGCCAAATAATTGAACCAGTACAAAGCCTGCCATCCGGATGGCGCGCCACTCGGCAACGCCCTTGGCGTGGCCAAATTGATAGGCCAGTGAAATCCAGTCGTGGCTGGCGTTCCACAGAATCACCGGGCTGATCAAAAACGCTGCGACCAGCGCCGCCACCCACGGCTGTGGTTGTGCAAGAAATCGCGGGCCATGTGCCAGCAGCAACGTCAGCACGGCACCCAGCGCAATCAGAACGGCGGTGTATTTCGACAGGCCCGCCAAGCCCAGAAAAAAGCCCAGCCATAGCCAGAGCGGCCAGTTGCGCGCCTGTGCATCGCTGCAAAGCCGCCACGTCAGGCCCATGATGGCGCAGGTGATGGGAAGCAGCAGTGTGTCTGGCACCAGTGCCAGGCCCAGGAGATGCGGAATCGGGCTCAACATCCACAGCAGCAAGGCTGCCCGGGCCGTGACAATGTTGGGTGAACCAGATGCAGCGCCGGCGGGCGACGTGAACCCTGAATCCGCCGGATTGCTGCCTGAAAGTTCTGCCGTGACGGCCGCCACGCCCAGGCCTGCCAGCGCCCAACACAGGATCGGCACGACGCGCATCAGCACGTCTTGCCCGCCCAATTGTGCCCACGGCCACTGCAGCCAGCCTGCCAGTGGCGGGTGGTCAAAATAGCTCCAGCCCGGGTTGACGGCGTACAGCGCGTAATGGGTTTCATCGGGCGACAAATGAAACGAGAACGCCATCAACAGGTGCGCCAGCACACCGCTCAGCAACAACGCGAGCGACCAGCGGTCGGTGACGATCTGGCGCAACCAGCTCACGGGTTGTCCCTCACCGGCGTTTGGGCTTGATCCACACCAGCCAGGCTGTGGCGCCGTAGTTCCAGACTGTGCCGACCAGAATGCCCGCCAGCGCAGACAACGCCCAGTGCCCGTAGCCACTGTGAATGTAAGACGCGACGCCCACGTTGGCAAAAGCGCCAATCGCACATGCCAGCATGAACTTGATCAGCCCGCCGAGCAACCCCCAGCCCCTGAGTTGCTGGTCGCGGTAGGTCAGCGCATTGTTCAAAAAGAAATTGCCCACCATGGCAACCGTAACCGCCACGGTTTGGGCGGTCACAAAATTGCCGGTTGACTGGCTCAGCACCAGGCTCAGCACGGCCAGATGCACCAGCACGCCAAAACCGCCAATTGCTGCAAACGAAACCAGGCGCGTAGGCACGTAACGGCCAATCGTCTTGTCTGCCAGCAGCATCAAAAAATCCCAGGCCACCCGGTTGTCCAGCTTGCTGTCGCCTGCGTGGCGGTTGCGAAACTGGTAGGGCAGCTCTTTCACGCGCAGCGGTGTTTTTGACGACACCACCAGGTCCACCAGAATCTTGAAGCCGATGCTGGAAAGCCCGTACACAGCACCTTCAAACGCAGTGCGGCGGATCATGAAAAAACCGCTCATCGGGTCGTTCAGGGTGAGCCCCAGCAGGCGCTGGCTCAATGTCGTTGCCAAGGAGCTGATCTTCTGGCGCGAGCTGTCCCAGCCGGCTACGCCGCCGCCTTCCATGTAACGGGTGCCAACCACCAGATCGAACGGCTCGTTCTGCAGCACCTTGAGCATTTGGGGCAACAGGGTTTCGTCGTGCTGCAGATCGGCATCCATCACGGCCAGATAGTCTGCACCGCTGGCCAGCATGCCTTCAACGCAGGCGCTGGAGAGGCCCCGCCTGCCAACCCGGCGCAGGCACCTTACCTGCGGGTTGCGCGCCGACAGGGCATGCAGGCGTTGCGACGTGCCGTCCGGCGAATCATCGTCAACAAAAATGGCTTCCCAGTTGACGCCTGCCAGGGACTGTTGGAGCAGCGCGAGCAGCCGCTCGACATTGCCGATTTCGTTGAAAGTCGGGATCACCACCGCCAGGGCGCAGGGCATCGGCGCATCGGTGGCCAGGGCAGGCGCAGCCGAAGGGTCGGAAAGTCGCTCAATCATTCAGTCGGTTCGCAGCAAGGAGCGGCATCAAATGGTGGTGCGCCGGGAACTGCGCCGGCTTCTGCGGTGAGCGCGGCGGCGTTGGCCGACGCGCAGCTTCTTCATTCTCAAAATTTTCAGCCACAAGAAGGCGCCATAGCCCAGCAACAGCAAGAATGCGCCACCGGCGAGCCAGGGCAGCACCTCGTCAAGGAACTGCTCCCACATCAGGTTGGCCGCCATGGCGTCGGGTTTGCGTGCAGGCGCTCTGCCGGTTGTCGCCGGGCCGTACCCGACCGGGGTGTCGCCCGCTTTGGTGAAACTGCGCCCGCTGATGGTGGTGTCGAATTCGCGCACCGCCTGCACTACACCGGAGTTGGAAATTTCCTGCTGGATCGGCTTGACAAAGTCTTTCACGGCGCTGGCTACACCCAGCCCGTCGTCCTTCCCTCGCGGCACATTCCCGGGGCCGCCGGGCACTGCAGGCGCGCTGGGTGCCTTGCCGCCAGCAATTCGTCCACCAGCCGGTGCGGATTCGCCTTCGGCCAGATGGTCGCGCAGCAGCTTGGCGTCGCTGGGTAGGCCCTTGACGTGTTCTGGCGTTTCAGATTCGGCTGGGTAGACCGGTGCCTGGCCGTTTTGTGCGCCGGATGCATCACGCGCTGCGTGCGCGTTCTGGGCCTGCGCTGACATGGCGCACAAGAGCAGAATTGCGGCGGGAAGAAGTGGTTTGAATCGCATGGTGGCGGCGGAATGCGGGTATTTTAGACGGCAGCACTTTGGATCAGGCGCGCTCTGGCCATACCGGCGGGTGTGTGCCCGGCGGCATGGAGGGGCGGACCCATTGGGCGGGCGTGTCAGACAACATGGCGCTGTGGCGGATGGCAGTCAACTCGCCAAAGCCCGTGCTGGTGGTCTCAAGGTAAGGTGCTCGGTCTGGCATCTTCACCCCGGCAGCGGGCGTGACCCGGCCGAGGCTGCGCAGCCAATGGCCGGTCTGCGCGAGCGACAGGCGCACATGCCAGCTACCGCCTTCCTGCTGTTGGCGCAACAAGGCCACACAGGTGGCAAATGCCATCAGGTGGCCGGTGGCGTAGTCCAGAATCTGCATCGGCAAGGCGCGGGGTGACGCGCTGCCCAAGGCCCGCGCTTCGGCATCGTTGAACCCCATGGCCGTCTGCACCAACGAGTCAAAACCCCGGCGCTGGCCCCATGGCCCCTGCTCACCATAGGCCGAGAGCGACACATAGACAATGCCTGGGTGAATTTGCGCCAGCGCCGCAGCATCAAAATCAAGCGCAGCCAGGCCACCCGGCCGGTAACCCTGCACAAACACCTGGCAGTCTTTGGCCAGCCGCTTCAAGGTGGCCCGGCCCGCGTCGGTATGCAGGTCGATGTGGCAGGACAGCTTGCCCCGGCTGGTTTCGGCGATCGCGTCAATATTGGGCAAATGCGGGCTGTTGACCAGCATCACATCGGCGCCGTTCGCAGCCAATGTGCGCCCGCACACGGGGCCCGCCAAAATGCGGGTGAGGTCCAGCACGCGAAGCCCGGTCAAAGGGCGATGGCCCGGCACCAACGGCAGCCAGGCGCGGGCCGGCGCTTCGCCGATCCGCTCGAATGTCATCAAGGGCTGTGCGGCAATCGCCTTGCCTTGGTCGTGCCGGTCCCACTCTTCGAAGGTTCGCAGCGCGGCGACCACCAAGCCGGCATCGGCAGCAGCCTGCTCAAATGCCAGCGCGTGCTGCGTCAGCATCGCGGCTTCAGCCTGTGCGCGGGTTGCCGTTTCGGGATTGAGGCCCATCAAACGCAAGGCGCCGTCGCGGTGGTGGGCAAAATTGGTGTGAATGCGCACCCAGCCGTCCGCGCACTGGTACAGGCCCGAAAACTGGTCCCACGCAGCCGGCACCTTGCCATCCAGGCTGAACCAGCAGGCGCATTCCAGCGCGGCGTGCGCCATCTCGACGCTGACAGTCTGGCGCGCCTGACCACGCAAATGTCCCAGTTCGCAGGCGGCCAGTGCTGCCGCGGCAATGGTGGTCTGCGCCGCCGTGCCGACGGCAAAGGAAGACGGGATCTGCCCGTCGTGACCAGTCAATACAGCGTTGGACGGAACACCTGGCGCGCCACGCAAAAGGTCGGCCAGCCGCCACAGGTCTGACAGCACGGCCCTTGGGTCGATTGAAGAGTCAGCAGTCATGGATTTTCCCGTTCCATTCAACGCTCCATTCTCAGGGTTGGATGATGCCCACGTCAGCAGCAGCAACTGCCACTTTACCGGACAATGCCTGTGTAACGCCATCCCGCCCTTCAAACCGACGCTGCCCATGATTCCGCTTTCTGTTCTGGACCTCTCGCCCATTCTTGAAGGCAGCAACGCTGCCCAGTCGTTTCGCAACAGCCGCGATCTGGCGCAGCATGCTGAAAAGTGGGGCTACCGGCGCTACTGGCTGGCGGAGCACCATGGCATGCCGGGCATTGCCAGTGCCGCCACGGCCGTGTTGATTGGCCACGTCGCGGCTGCCACCCAAACCATTCGCGTGGGTGCCGGGGGCATCATGCTGCCGAACCACTCGCCGCTGGTGATTGCCGAGCAGTTCGGCACGCTGGAGTCGCTGTACCCGGGCCGTATTGACCTCGGCCTCGGCCGCGCACCCGGTTCGGACCAGGTGACCGCGCGCGCCATGCGGCGCAACCTCAACTCCGACGCCGACGAGTTTCCGCAGGACGTGATCGAGCTGATGGAGTATTTTTCAGACGCGCCACGCACGCCGGTTCGCTCTGTTCCGGGCACCGGCCTGAACGTGCCGATGTGGATTCTGGGCTCCAGCACCTTTGGCGC
>JANMCB010000485.1:0-5327 GCA_031360805.1 Rhodoferax sp. | reverse complement strand
CTGGCCTGCAGTGGCGACGTAGGTCTTGCCTTCGGCCTCGAAGTCTTTGCGGGTTTGGTCCATAACGTGCACGCTCAATGACAGGGCGGTTTCATCAATCACTGCCAGTGGCCCAACCGGCATGCCGCACTGGATACCGGCGTTTTCAATCGCAGCCGCCGGAATGCCCTCGCTGAGCATGGCAGTGCCTTCCATCACAAAGGTGCCAAACACACGGCTGGTGAAGAAACCGCGCGAGTCGTTGACGACGATGGGGATTTTGCCAATCGCCTGCACGTAATCAAATGCGCGCGCCACGGTTTCATCGTCCGTCTGTTTGCCGCGAATGATCTCGACCAGCTGCATCTTGTCGACCGGGCTGAAGAAGTGAATGCCGATAAATTTCTCGGGCTTGGCGGATGCCTTGGCCAGGCCGCTGATAGGCAGCGTTGACGTGTTGGAAGCAAAGAAGCCGCCTGGCGCCAGCATCGGCTCGGCCTCCTGAGTGACCTTGGCCTTCAAGTCGCGGTTTTCAAACACCGCTTCAATGATCAGGTCGCAACCTTGCAAGTCGGCGGCATTGCCGGTGGCGTGAATGCGGTTCAACAATTCGGTCTGATCATGCGGCCCCATGCGGCCTTTGTCCACACGGGCCTGGGTGAGCTTGGCCGAATATGCCTTGCCTGCATCGGCCTTCTCCTGGCTGACGTCTTTCAGCACCGTGGCAATGCCTTTGCTGGCCTGTGAATACGCGATGCCCGCGCCCATCATGCCGGCCCCCAGAAGGCCTACCTTCTGCGGCTTGAATTTTGGCGAACTCCCCGGGCGCGACTGCCCGCTTTTGATCGCGTTCATGTTGAAGAAGAACGTGTTGATCATGGACTGCGCATTGGGGCCGGTGATCAGTTTGGCCAGGTAGCGCGACTCAATGCGCAGCGCTGTCACCATGTCCACCTGCAGGCCTTCGACCATGCAGTTCATGATGGCTTCGGGCGCGGGGTACAGGCCCCGGGTTTTCTGCTTCATCATGGCCGGCACTACGGCCAGCATGGAGGCGATTTTCGGGTTGGAGGGCAGGCCGCCCGGAACTTTGTAGTCTTTGCCTTCCCACGGGTGCTCTGCGGTTGGGTTCGCGGCGATCCACTTGAGCGCGGCTTCGCGCAGCCCGGCTTTGGCGGTGACGTTTGCATCAGCCGACGGCGCAATCAGCTCATGCACCAGGCCCAATTTAAGCGCCTCGCGCGGGCCAAACAGCTTGCCTTCCACCAGGTAGGGCTGCGCGCCCACCAGTCCCAGATGGCGCGTCATTTTGGTCACACCGCTGGCGCCGGGCAGCAGACCCAGCGTGACTTCAGGCATTCCAAACTGGATGCGCTTGTCGTCAATGGCAACGCGGTAGTGGCCCATCAACGCCACTTCCCAGCCACCGCCCAACGCCGTGCCGTTCAGGCAGCTGACCACTGGTTTTCCCAAAGTTTCTATCGTGCGGAAGTTCTTTTTGACAAGCTCAATGCGCTCAAAGACCAGCTTCGCATCCGACGGCTTGAGCCGCATCGTGCCCTTGAGGTCGGCGCCTGCGAAAAACGTGGATTTGTTCGACGCCAGGATGATGCCCTGAATGGCATCCTTGTCAGCGAGCACCTGCGCAGCCACTTCGCTCAGATCGGCATTCCACTGCTCGCACATGGTGTTGACAGCGTTGCCGGGCTCGTCGAAGGTGATGGTCGCGATGCCGTTCTCAAGCAGGTACTGAATCGTTTTCATGGGTTATAAATACTACAAATAAAATAGCAAACTATATATATAATACGAGGGCTAGAAGCAAAAACTATCGATTTTTTGCCAGAAACCGGTGAAATTGACCCGCAATATACCCAATTTGGGTTTATTGGGTCAGATTCTCTCCACAATGGTGGCAATGCCCATGCCGCCGCCAACGCACAGCGTGGCCAGGCCGTAGCGCAGTTTGCGTCGGTGCAGCTCGTCAATCAGGATGTTCAGGATCATCGCGCCAGTGGCACCCAGCGGGTGGCCCATGGCAATCGCGCCGCCGTTCACATTGACCTTTTCATGCGGCACCTTCATCTCTTTCATGAAGCGCATCGCTACCGCCGCAAATGCCTCGTTGATTTCGACCAGGTCGATCTGGTCCATCGTCATCCCCGCCTTGGCCAGCGCTTTGCGGGCGGCGGGCATGGGGCCGGTCAGCATGATGGTCGGGTCAGCGCCGCTGAGTGCGGCAGCAACAATGCGCGCGCGCGGCGTGAAACCGTGCGCTTTGCCAGCAGCTTCAGAGCCAATCAAAATCGCTGCCGCGCCATCCACAATGCCGGACGAGTTGCCCGCGTGGTGCACATGGTTGATCTTGGCGACTTGGGGGTAACGCGTCATGGCAACTTGGTCAAAACCCATCGCGCCCATTTGCTCAAACGCCGATTTCAGCGACGCCAGACCTTCCATGGTGGTGTGCGGCTTGATGAACTCGTCGTGATCCAGAATCGTCTGGTCCAGGAAGTCTTTGACGGGCACCACGGAGCCGGCAAAGAAGCCGCCCTCACGCGCCTTGGCCGCGCGCTTTTGCGACTCCATCGCGAAGGCATCGACGTCGGTGCGCGAAAAGCCCTCCAGCGTGGCAATCAAATCCGCACCAATCCCTTGCGGCACAAAGGCGGTTTGTGAATTGGTCTCGGGGTCTTGTGCCCAGGCGCCGCCGTCCGAGCCAATCGGAACGCGGCTCATGCTTTCAACGCCGCCTGCCACCACCAGATCTTCCCAGCCCGAGCGCACTTTTTGCGCCGCCAGATTCACAGCCTCGAGGCCCGAGGCGCAAAAGCGGTTGATCTGCACGCCAGATGCCGTGAAGGCCCAACCGGCTTTCAGCGCCGCCACCTTGGCAATTACCGAGCCCTGTTCTCCCACCGGGGACACCACGCCCATCACCACGTCGTCTACAGCGGCGGTATCAAAATCGTTGCGGCGCTGCAATTCGGTCAACACGCCAGCCAGCAGGTTGACGGGTTTGACTTCATGCAAACTGCCGTCTTTTTTGCCTTTGCCGCGCGGGGTGCGGATGGCGTCGTACACAAATGCTTCGGTCATGTGGTGTCTCCTTGGTACACAGGGGTAGCTGGGTCAATAATTTTCCAGTGTATTCTTTCCAAACCAATTTGGCCCGCCCCTCCAGTCCAGAAAGCGACACCATGATCGACCGCAGCCTTTTCACTCCCGAGCACGAATCGTTCCGTGACAGTTTTCGCCGTTTCATGGACAAGGAAATTGCCCCTTTCCATGCCGATTGGGAAGACCAGGGCTACGTCGACCGCGCGGTCTGGCGCAAGGCTGGAGAAAACGGTTTCCTGTGCATGACCATGCCCGAAGAATACGGCGGCGCCGGGGCGGACAAGCTCTACAGCGTGGTCCAGATGGAAGAGCTAAGCCGCGCAGGGTTCAGTGGCATCGGCTATGGCCTGCACAATGAAATCGTCGCGCCGTACATTTTGCGATACGGCACGGAAGAACAGAAGAAGCGTTACCTGCCCAAGTTCGCCAGCGGCGAGATGATTGGCGCCATTGCGATGAGTGAGCCCGCTGCTGGCTCTGATTTGCAGGGCGTGAAAACCACCGCGATCAAGCAAGCAGATGGCAGCTACATTGTGAACGGCAGCAAAACCTTCATCACCAACGGCTGGCATGCGGATGTGATCATCACCGTCGCCAAAACCAACCCGCAGGCCGGCGCCAAAGGCACCAGCCTGGTGATGGTGGAGCGCGGCATGAAGGGCTTTGGTGTGGGCAAGCGCCTGAAGAAGCTCGGCCTCAAAGCGCAGGACACCTCAGAGCTTTTCTTTGACGACGTGCGCTTGGGTGCCGACGCCGTGCTGGGCGGGCAGGCGCAGGAAAACAAGGGCTTCATCTGCCTGATGGAGCAACTGCCTTGGGAACGCCTGCAAATCGCCATCGGCGCCATGGCAGCGGCTCAGGCGGCGATTGACTGGACGGTGGCTTACGTCAAAGACCGCAAGGTGTTTGGCCAGCCTGTGGCGAGTTTTCAGAACACCCGCTTTACCCTGGCCGAGCTGCAAACCCAGGTGCAGATCGGCCGCGTGTTTGTCGACAAATGCCTTGAGCTGCTGGTGCAGGACAAGCTCGACACCGCCACCGCCAGCATGGCCAAGTACTGGTGCAGCGACCTGCAATGCAAGGTGATGGATGAATGCGTGCAACTCTTCGGCGGCTACGGCTTCATGTGGGAATACCCCATCACCCGCGCCTACGCTGATGCGCGCGTGCAGCGCATTTACGGGGGAACGAACGAGATCATGAAGGAGGTGATTACGCGGGCGATGGGGTTGGGGGGGAGGTAGTTGCGCGACGTGGTTTCAAGGCCGTCCAGAAGGGGACTGAAACGCTTTCAAATTCCGGCGCGATCACTTTCCCCAAAGATGCCTGGGATGTTGAAATCGTGGACTATCACTGAAAGGAGATTGCTGTGAAAACCGTCACCAAATTGTCGAAAAAAATACCGGCTCGGATGCCGGTCAACGGCATGCGCCCGATCCACCCCGGGGAAGTTCTGCGCGAAGAGTTTCTGCTGCCCATGGGCCTGAGCGCCCACGTTTTGGCGATGGCATTGCAGGTGCCCGCACCGCGTATCAACGACATCGTGCGCGAGCGCCGTACCGTGACGGTGGACACCGCCTTGCGGATGGCTCATTACTTTGGCACCAGTCCTGATTTCTGGCTGGGTTTGCAAACCGATTGCGACATGGCGAAGGCGCGTGCGTCCATGGGCACAGCGTTGGCGCGCATCACTCGGCGGGACGCCGCTGAATCAGTTTGATGGCCTGGCGATACGACGGTCCATCGCCGCCCGGAGGCCGACAACATCTGAGCACACACAATCCCTGAAAGAAACCCCATGCCCACCCAAGATTTCACTGCCCTCCACACCGCGATGAAGTCGCAGGTTGACCAACAATTCCTGCCGGACGTTTCCACCGAGACGGCTTATCAGGGGCTGGGCTATTGAGCACGCAGGCCTGCACGCAGCGGGGCCTGAACGCCGCCTTCACCGCCCCTTGAACTCCGGTGCCCGTTTCTCCACAAACGCTTTCGCCGCCGCCTTGTGATCTTCCGTGTCAAAAGTGCTGATCATGTGGATCGCCTCGGCGTCCAGCGTGTCACTTAAAGATCCACGCAGCGCGACATTCAGGTTTTTCTTCATATAACCCACGGCAATGGTTGGAAGTGAGGCCAGTTCGAGCGCGTAATCGTGCGCCGCTTTTTCCAGTTGTTCGTAGGGCACCACCCGATTCACCATGCCGATCTTCAAGGCCTCTTCGGCACTC
>JANMCB010000398.1:0-5269 GCA_031360805.1 Rhodoferax sp. | reverse complement strand
CACCGTCTTCATTCTGGAAGGCGGCTACGCAGCGAAGGCGCTTGGGCTGAACGCGTCGAATGTGATCGAAGGGTTTGAGCAAAGGAGCAAGTAAATTTGCGCTAACCATTTGCTAGTGTATACATAGCAATATATGTATATGATACAAGGGCTAGAGGCATATTTATGCGGTTTTTTTCGATTTTTGAATGGTTTTGGCCTCTAATATACCCAAAATGGGTATTTAAATCACCTGAAAAGGCCTTGTTCCACGCCAGCCGGGGCACTTGGCAAAACTTGTCATACTGGGTCTCAATACCCTTTGGCTTTCAGATTGCGCCACCCATATGTCGACGCCCCCGGATTTGCGCCGCCTGAGCAGCACCTTCACCCGTTTTTTTGAATCTGGACAAAGCAGCGCCATCCTGCTGGGTGTCTGCGTGGCCATTGCCATGCTGCTTGCCAATTCCGGTGCAGCGCCAACCTACTTTGCGTTTTGGGAGGCTCGCTTTGCTGGCATCAGCCTGTCGCATTGGGTGAATGACGCGCTGATGGCCATCTTCTTCCTGCTCATCGGGCTGGAGCTGGAGCGCGAGTTGTACAGCGGTGAGTTGTCAACGCTTCAAAGCGCCCTGCTGCCAGCCGTTGCGGCAGTCGGGGGCATGCTGGCGCCCGCTTTGATCCATCTGGCGCTGAACTTTGGCACACCGACCGAGGCCGGTTTTGGCATTCCGATGGCGACTGACATTGCCTTTGCGCTGGGCGTTCTGGCTTTGCTCGGCAACCGCGTTCCAGCGTCGCTCAAGGTGTTTGTGGTGGCCTTCGCGGTGATTGATGACTTGGGTGCCATCGTCACGATTGCGGTTTTCTATACGGCACAGATTTCATGGGCTTACCTGAGCGCTGCCGTCGCGGTCTGGACGTTGCTGGCGGCGCTGAACTGGAAGTGGCGCGTGATGGCGCTGGCACCCTATCTTCTGGGCGGTGGGGTGATGTGGTTCCTGTTGCTGCAATCCGGCCTGCACGCCACTCTGGCCGGTGTTGCACTGGCGTTTGCGGTTCCGTTTTCAGCCCGCGACAACGACGTGCAGTCCCCCTCGCACCGGTTGGAGAATATTTTGCACAAGCCGGTTGCGTTTTTCATCCTGCCCGTTTTTGCACTGGCCAATGCCGGTGTGGTCGTGGGCGCCGACTGGCTGCAGGGACTGTCCAGTGTGAACAGTCTGGGCATCCTGGCGGGCCTGGTGCTGGGCAAGCCGCTGGGCATTGCCTTGGCATGCATGGTGGCCGTGGCGATGGGGGTCTGCAAGCTTCCCGATGACTTGACGTGGCGCCACATCCTGGGCGCAGGGATGCTTGGAGGCATCGGCTTCACGATGTCAATCTTCATTGCCAACATTGCGTTTGCCGATGCGGCTCAGGTAGTCAACGCGTCAAAAATGGCCATCCTTTTTGCGTCGATCACCGCTGCAGTTCTGGGCTTTGCCGGGTTGCGCCTGGCCGGGAATTCGCCAGCGCGAAGCTGAGCGCTGAACTGCTCAGTCCGCCAGAAACGCCGGTGCCCCTATAGTGTCGCCATGCGTTCCCCGACTGTTGCCCAGCACACCACCCGGTTCAAGTCCGTCAGCCTGATTGGCGCGCCCACCGACATCGGCGCAGGCACGCGCGGCGCCAGCATGGGGCCCGAGGCGCTGCGCGTTGCCGGCATCCATGAGGCGATTGCGCAATTTGGCTTGACTGTCCGCGACTGTGGCAACCTGCAGGGGCCCGCCAACCCGTGGCTGCCCGCCGTCAACGGCTTTCGGCATCTGGATGAAGTCGTGCAATGGAACCGGCTGCTGCACGACGCGATGTGGGCCGAACTGCAAGCCGGCCACCTGCCCGTCATGCTGGGTGGCGACCATAGCCTGGGCATCGGGTCGATCAGCGCTGTATCGCGCCATTGCCGTCAGTCGGGTAAAAACCTGCGCGTGCTCTGGTTTGACGCGCATGCCGATTTCAACACTGCCACGCTCACCCCCAGTGGCAACATCCACGGCATGCCGGTGGCCTGCCTGTGCGGCAAAGGCCCGCAGGCGCTGGTTGAAATTGGCGGCTACAGTGCCGTGCGCCCGGCACTCAACCCCAAAGACCTGCGCCAGATCGGCATTCGCAGCGTTGATGCAGGCGAGAAAAAACTGGTGCACGACATGGGCATTGAAGTCTTTGACATGCGCACCATCGACGAGATGGGCATGCGCCACGCCATGAACCAGGCACTGGCGCAGCTTGACGACAGCACCCATCTGCATGTGAGTCTGGATGTCGATTTTCTGGACCCAGACATCGCCCCCGGCGTCGGCACAACCGTGCGCGGCGGCCCGACCTACCGCGAGGCCCAGCTGTGCATGGAGATGGTTGCCGATACCGGCTGCCTGTCGTCGCTGGACATCGTCGAGCTCAACCCGGCTTTTGACATTCGCAACCGCACGGCCGAACTGGCAGTGGACCTGGTGGAAAGCCTGTTTGGCAAGAGCACTTTGATGCGCGTTTGATCGTTGACAATAAGGTCCATCATGCAAAGACGCACCCTCCTCCTGACCGCTCCCATGCTGCTGGTGCCCACGTTGGGCCTGGCCCAGTCGTACCCCGCCAAGTCGATCCGCTACATCGTGCCCGTATCGCCCGGCGGCGGTGCCGACGCCGTTGGCCGCACGGTGACCGAGCGATGGGGCAAGCTCCTGGGCCAGACTTTTGTGGTGGACAACCAGGCCGGCGGCGGTGGGGCCATTGCCTGCCAGAACGCAGCCCGCGCGGCACCCGACGGCTACACGTTGATTCAGGGCTACGTGGCCACCCACGGCACGAGCCCTGCCACCCGCAAGCTGCAATACGACGCGGTAAAAGACTTCACACCCATTGGCATGATTGGCGGCACGGCCAATGTGCTGGTCGTCAATGCCAACCTGCCGGTCAACAACATCCGCGAGTTCATCGACTACGTCAAGAAAAACCCGGGCAAGCTCAGCTACGGCTCCGCAGGCGCGGGCTCGCTCACGCACCTGACGATGGAGCTTTTCAAGCAGCAGATCGGCAGCTTCATGGTGCACATTCCGTACCGGGGCGTTGCACCGGCCTTTACAGACCTGATTGGCGGGCAGACGCAGGCCATGTTTCCGGGCCTGGCCGGAGCCATTCCGCACATTCGCTCGGGTCGCGTTCGTCCGCTTGCGGTGACCGGGCTGGCGCGCCATCCGCTGCTCAAGGACACGCCCACGCTGGATGAGTCCGGCTTCAAAGGTTTCGACGCCATGCAGTGGTATGGCGTGATGGGGCCAGCCAACATGCCCGCGCCGATTGTCAAACAGCTCAATGAATCGCTGGCGCAAGTCCTTCGCGCTCCGGACATGCGCGAGAAGCTGTCCATCGAGGCCGTGGAACCCATCATCATGAGCCCGCAGCAATTTGGCGAATTTATCGTCACCGATATCGCGCGCTGGACCAAACTGGCCCGCGACCGCAACATTCAGCTCGAAAGCTGACCCTTCAGGAATTTCATGGCTCGCAACACCCAGGTCCAAGCTGACCACAACGCCCCACCGGTTACGCAACTCCTTGCAGAATTTGTCGCCAACCATCCATCCCACAGCCAAGGCGGCTGGAGCGAGGCCGTCGATCACGAAGCCCACCGCACTTTCATGAACTGGCTGGGCTGCGCGGTGGGCGCGGCGCACCACGACGCCGCCAACGCCGCGCTGGCGGCCGTGCAAATGCTGCAACCCAGTGCGCAGGCCAGCGTGTTGGGCCGCGCAGAAAAGGTCGACATGGCCAGTGCGGCGCTGATCAACGGCATCAGCTCGCACACCTTCGACTTCGACGACACCCACCTCAAAACCATCATCCACCCGGCCGGCCCGGTGGCGTCTGCGCTGGTGGCGCTGGCTGAAGGCATGGCCGCAACCAAAGCCATCACCGGGCGACAAATCATCGATGCGCTGGTGCTGGGCATAGATGTTTCATGCCGCGTCGGCAACGCGATGTACCCTGACCATTACGACCGCGGCTGGCATATCACCGGCTCAACCGGCACTTTAGGTGCGGCTGCAGGCTGCGCAAGGCTGCTTGGGCTAAACACACAGCAAACTGCCATGGCGCTGGGCATTGCCGCCTCGCAGCCCATCGGCATGCGCGAGCAGTTTGGCAGCATGACCAAGCCTTTTCACCCCGGCGGCGCGGCGCGGGCGGGATTGATGTCCGCATTGATGGCAAGTCGCGGTTTCACTGCCAGCCCCAAGGCAATTGAAGCCCCGCGCGGCATGATGCAGACGATCTCCACGAAGAACGACTGGAGCGAGATCACCCACGAGCTCGGCAAGCGCTTTGAAATTTCATTCAACACCTACAAGCCATTTGCGTGCGGCATTGTGATTCACCCCAGCATTGACGCCTGCGTGCAACTTCGCACTCAGGGCGTCACTGCGGCACAGGTCGAACGCATTGAACTCAAGGTTCATTCCCTGGTGCTCGAGCTCACCGGAAAAAAGGAACCCAAAGACGGTTTGGAGGCCAAATTCAGCGTTTACCACGGCTGCGCAGCGGGCCTTATTTTTGGCCAGGCCACTGAACACGAGTACGCCGATGACATCGTCAACCGCGCCGACATGCTTGCCCTGCGACGCAGCGTGGTGGCCACCGTGGATGATTCGATTGAGGAAGCCAGCGCCGATGTCACCGCCGTCATGAAAGACGGTCGGCGCATCCATGTGTTTGTCAAGAACGCAATTGGCTCAATGGAAAACCCTTTGACCGACACCATGCTCGAAGGCAAATTTCACGGCTTGAGCGACCCTGTGCTGGGCCAGCCCCAGACCACCCAATTGATCAACTCAGCGTGGTCGCTGGGGCAAGCGCCTTTGATCTCCACTTTGGTGGGTTTTGCACGACCTTGACTGACTGAAAAAGCAAGCAACAGTCGGATTTCTTTACACCTGTGTGAAGGCAGACCCCAACCTCGCTTCTTGCTGAGGTCCGCCACGGCCAATGGTTGCGGGTTAACCCACACAAAAATCAGGTTCAGGCTGGGCAATTACCGGCTCATGCAGGTTTATGGATCGACTGGGCAGTTTCTCGCGTCTGCTCCTCACAGCAAGTCTGCAATTCGCCCGCCAACTGTCGGGTTAATTGACAACTGGCGTGCAGAGCAACTGAAAATCAAACACCTGCCAAACACAACTTAACAAAACTCGCAGTTTCGTCCGTCCTCACTAAGTGTTTTCCCGTAACATTTTGAAACAGGCATGGTTCTCGCTTT
>JANMCB010000389.1:0-7928 GCA_031360805.1 Rhodoferax sp. | reverse complement strand
CCCGGCGAGGCTGGCCATCGAACAGTACGAAAGAAACTTCTGCGACTCGCACACGCCGCTGAATCTGGCTCAGGCCAGGCTGGAGGCGGACCGGTGCTACTACTGTTACGACGCGCCCTGCATCACCGCCTGCCCCACCGGCATTGATATCCCGACGTTCATTCACCGCATTGCAGATGACAACCTTCGCGGGTCTGCCCAGGCTATTCTGTCGGCCAACCCGCTGGGCGGCATGTGCGCGCGGGTCTGCCCCACCGAGGTGTTGTGTGAACAGGCTTGCGTGCGCAACACGCTTGAAGACAAGCCGGTTGAAATTGGCCTGCTGCAGCGCTACGCCACCGATGCGTACTTCGCCAAGCCCGGCGCGCCGATGTTCACGCGCGCCGCCTTGAGCGGCCGTACCGTGGCCGTCGTGGGCGCGGGACCTGCGGGCCTGGCCTGCGCACATGGGCTGGCGCGCCTGGGGCACAACGTCATTGTGTTTGACGCCAATCCCAAAGCCGGTGGGCTCAATGAATACGGTCTGGCCACCTACAAAACCACCGGCGGCTTTGCGCAGAAGGAAATCGCCTGGCTGTTGTCGATTGGCGGCATTGAAATCCGCCACAACAAGCGCTTGGGTCAGGATATTTTTCTGGCTGAATTGGTCCAGCAATACCCCGCCGTCTTTTTAGGATTGGGGCTGGATGGCGTCAACGCGATTGCCATCCCGCAACCCGACTCCAGGCAGGTTCGCAATGCCGTGGATTTCATCGCCGAGCTGCGCCAGGCAGACGCCTATGCAGCCGTTCCTGTGGGCCGCAAGGTGGTCGTGATTGGCGGCGGCATGACGGCGGTGGACGCGGCGGTGCAGTCCAGAAAACTCGGCGCCGAAGACGTGACCATCGTCTACCGGCGCGGCCAGGAGGACATGTCGGCATCTGGCTACGAGCAGGACTGGGCGCAACAGAACGGCGTCAAATTGAAGCATTGGGCCGCGCCCAAAGAAATTCAGGGTGCAGACGGAAAAGTGACGGGCGTGAAGTTTGCCTACACCCGGCTTGACGGCGAGAAACTGGTTGAAACCGGCGAGACGTTCACACTGGAGGCTGATGTCGTGCTCAAGGCCATTGGCCAAAGCTTCACCGCGCAAGACGTGGGGGTTGATGCGGTTGCATCCATTGATCTCAAAGGCGGCCGCATTGCCACCGATGCGCAGGGACGCACGTCGCACACCAAGGTCTGGGCCGGTGGCGATTGCCGCTTTGGCGGGCGTGATTTGACGGTGGAGGCGGTGCAGCACGGCAAACAGGCCGCGCTGTCCATCCACGCCGCATTGCATTTGGGGGCTTGAAAATGGCCAACCTGTCGACCCATTTCATTGGCATCAAAAGCCCCAACCCGTTCTGGCTGGCCTCTGCGCCGCCGACCGACAAAGAGTACAACGTCAACCGCGCGTTTGAAGCCGGCTGGGGCGGCGTGGTCTGGAAAACCGTGGGGGAAGACCCGCATATCGTCAACGTCTACGGGCCGCGCTATGGGGCATTGCTCAATGGCGACCGGCGCGTGATCGGCTTCAACAACATCGAGCTGATCTCCGACCGGCCGCTCAAAAGCAATCTGGACGAAATGCGGCGCATTAAACGCGCCTGGCCGGACCGCGCCGTGGTCGCCAGCATCATGGTGCCCTGCACCGAAGACGACTGGAAGAACATCCTGGTCAAGGTGGAGGACACCGGTTGTGACGGCATTGAACTCAATTTTGGCTGTCCGCACGGCATGAGCGAGCGCGGCATGGGCTCGGCCGTGGGCCAGGTGCCTGAGTACATCGAAATGGTCGCGCGCTGGTGCAAAACCTACACACGCCTGCCGGTCATCGTGAAGCTCACCCCCAACATCACGGACATCAAACAACCGGCGCGCGCAGCAAGAGCAGGCGGGGCCGATGCGGTGTCGCTCATCAACACCATCAATTCCATCATGGGCGTGAACCTGGACACCATGACCATGTCGCCCAGCGTCGGCGCCATGGGCTCGCACGGCGGCTATTGCGGCCCGGCGGTCAAGCCGATCGCGCAGAACATGGTGGCCGAGATTGCGCGCGACCCGCAGACTGCCGGCCTGCCAATTTCAGGCATTGGCGGCATCAACACCTGGCGCGACGCCGCCGAGTACATCGCGCTGGGCTGTGGCAACGTGCAAGTGTGCACAGCCGCCATGGTGTACGGTTTCAAGATTGTCGAGGACATGATCAGTGGCCTGTCCAACTTCATGGATGAAAAGGGCTACACGTCGATAGAGCAATTCCGAGGGAAGGCGGTGCCCTCCGTCACCAGCTGGACGCAACTCAACCTGAACCATGTCGAAAAAGCCGTCATCAACCAGGAGGCCTGCATCCAGTGCGGGCGCTGCCACGTGGTGTGTGAAGACACCTCGCACCAGGCGATTTCGGCCACCAAAGACGGAAAACGTTGGTTCGAGATCAAAGAGGATGAATGCGTGGGTTGCAACCTGTGCGTCTCGATCTGCCCGGTGCCAGAATGCATCACCATGCGGGTCTTGAAACCAGGTGAAATTGATGCGCGGACCGGCAAACCAGTGTCAGGCGAGTACGCCAATTGGTCAACGCATGCCAACAATCCGCTGCGGGTTCAAGCGGCGCCAGCCGTCGCGGCTTGATTCGAAATGATCCCTTATTAATCAGGAGTTTTTCATGAGCACAGTTTTGATTCGGGGTGGCACGGTTGTCAACGCAGACCGCCAGTTCAGGGCCGATGTTTTGTGTGTTGACGGCAAGATCAGCGCAGTCGGCGAAAGCCTCCAGGCCCCGGCCGGCGCAGAAGTTGTCGATGCCGGCGGCCAGCTCGTCATGCCAGGCGGCATTGACCCGCACACCCATATGCAATTGCCCTTCATGGGTGCCACCACCATGGACGACTTCTACACCGGCACTGCGGCGGGCTTGGCAGGCGGCACCACGATGATCATTGATTTTGTGATCCCCGACCCGCAGCAAAACATCATGGACGCCTTCAAAATGTGGCGCGGCTGGGCCGAAAAATCCGCGTCTGACTACTCCTTCCACGTGGCGATCACCTGGTGGAGCGAGCAGGTGCGCAAAGACATGGGCACGCTCGTGCATGACGAAGGCGTGAACAGCTTTAAGCACTTTATGGCCTACAAAAACGCCATCATGTGCGATGACGAAACCTTGGTGAACAGCTTCAAGCGCGCGATGGAATTGGGCGCGATGCCCACCGTGCACGCTGAAAACGGCGAGCTGGTCTTCCTCTTGCAAAAGGAAATTCTGGAAAAGGGAATCACCGGCCCGGAAGGCCACCCTTTGTCGCGCCCGCCCACGGTGGAAGGCGAAGCGGCGAACCGCGCCATCGCCATAGCCAACGTATTGAACGTGCCGATCTACATCGTGCATGTGTCGTGCATTGAATCGGCAGAAGCCATCATGCGCGCCCGGGCACGCGGCCAGCGCGTGTATGGCGAGGTGCTGGCCGGGCATCTGGTTCTGGACGACAGCGTTTACCGCAACCCCAACTTTGAATTCGCTGCAGGCCACGTGATGAGCCCTCCGTTTCGCCCAATTGGCAACCAGGAATTTTTATGGCGCGGGCTGCAATCGGGCAATCTGCACACCACGGCCACCGACCACTGCACCTTCTGCGCGGCCCAAAAAGGCGCTGGCAAAGACGATTTTTCCAAGATCCCCAACGGCTGCGGCGGGGTAGAAGAGCGCCTGGCTGTCATTTGGGACGCAGGCGTCAACACCGGGCGCCTGACGCCCTCGGAGTTTGTTGCAATCACCTCCACCAACACTGCCAAACTGTTCAACATCTACCCGCAAAAAGGGTCGGTCTCGGTCGGCGCCGATGCGGACTTGGTGGTGTGGGACCCGGCGGGCAGCAAAACCATTTCAGCCAAAACACACTTCAGCAAGGGCGACTTCAACGTCTTTGAAGGCCGCAGCGTCAAAGGCATCCCGAGCCACACGCTAAGCCAGGGCGAGTTGGTGTTTGTCAAAGGCGATCTGCGCGCCAAACAGGGGGCTGGGCGATACATCAAGCGGCCCGCATTTGGGCCCAACTTCGAAGCCAACCAGCGCCGCGCGCAAGTTGCTGCGCCCAGCGCCGTTCAACGTTGATTTTTGATTCTTGAATTTACCTGGAGGCCACCATGAGCACCGAAACTGCAATCAACATTGACACCCTGCGCATCAATGGCGAACGACTTTGGGCGTCGCTGATGGAGTTGGCCCAAATTGGCGCGACAAAAAAAGGCGGGGTGTGCCGCTTGACCTTGACGGACCTCGACAAGCAAGGCCGCGACCTCGTCATCCGCTGGGCCCGGGACGCCGGCATGAGCGTGGTGATCGACAAAATCGGAAATGGCTTCATGCGCCGCTCCGGCCGCAACAACGCCCTGCCCCCGATCATGACCGGCAGCCACATCGACACCCAACCCACCGGCGGCAAGTTTGACGGCAACTACGGTGTGCTGGCCGGCCTTGAAGTGGTGCGCACCTTGAACGACCACAGCATTGAGACCGAAGCGCCCATTGAAGTGGCCTTCTGGACCAATGAAGAAGGCTCGCGTTTTGTGCCGGTGATGATGGGCTCGGGCGTGTTCGCCAAGGCCTTCACGCTGGAGCACGCCTATGCCGCCAAAGACACCGAAGGAAAATCCGTCAAGGAAGAGCTGGCGCGCATTGGCTATATCGGCCCGCAGGAACCGGGTGACCACCCGATTGGCGCGTATTTTGAAACCCACATTGAGCAGGGCCCGGTGCTGGAAGACAACGACATCACCATTGGCGTGGTGCAAGGTGTGCTGGGCATCCGCTGGTTTGACTGCACCGTGACCGGCATGGAAGCCCACGCCGGTCCCACGCCCATGGCGCTGCGAAAGGACGCCATGCAGGTCGCCACGCACTTGATGCAGGAAGTGGTGGCCAGCGCCCTGCGCCACAAGCCGCATGGTCGCGGCACGGTGGGCATGGTGCAGGTGTTCCCTAACAGCCGCAACGTGATTCCGGGGCGGGTCAAATTTTCAATAGACCTGCGCAACAGCACCGACGCGCTGGTGGACCAGCAGGTCGATGAAGTCAAAGCCTACGCCGCGCAATTGAGCAAAGATTCGGGTTTGGGCATCGAGATTGAAATGGTGTCCAGCTACTCAGCGATTGGTTTCCATGCCGACTGCGTGGATGCCGTCGCCCGCGCGTCAGCCAAACTGGGCTACAGCAACATGCCGGTCGTCTCGGGTGCCGGGCACGATGCGGTTTACATGGCGCGGCTGGCCTCCAGCGGCATGATCTTCATCCCGTGCAAGGACGGCATCAGCCACAACGAGATCGAAGATGCCAAACCCGAACACATCACCGCCGGTTGCAACGTGCTGCTGCACGCGATGCTGGAGCGGGCGGGCACCTGAACCGCATAGGTCCATTTGGATTTTTACAAGGAGAAAGTATGTCAACCCAACCCATGATTCGCCGACACATTGTGCTTTTGGCAACCAGCCTTGCCGTGTTGCATCCGGGCTTTGCCTGGGCGCAAACCAAACCCAAGGTCGCTGGCATCTACACCGTGCCTTTCGAGCAGCAATGGGCCGGGCGCATCCACAAGGCGCTGAAAGCTGCAGAAGCTCGAGGCGAGATCGAATACAAGGCCAGCGAAAACGTCTCCAATGCCGACTACGAGCGCGTGATGCGCGAGTACGCCACAGCAGGCAACAACCTGATCGTGGGCGAAGCATTTGCGGTGGAAGCGGCAGCGCGCAAGGTCGCCAAAGACTTCCCCAAAGTCTCCTTTTTGATGGGCTCATCGGCCAAGCCGCAGGCGCCCAACTTCAGCGTGTTCGACAACTACATTCAGGAGCCTGCCTACCTGTCGGGCATGGTGGCCGGCGGCATGACCAAGAGCAACAAGATCGGCATGGTGGGCGGCTTTCCCATCCCCGAAGTCAACCGCCTGATGCACGCCTTCATGGCTGGCGCGAAAGAGACCAACCCCAAGGTGGAATTCACCGTGAGTTTCATCAACAGCTGGTTTGACCCACCCAAGGCCAAGGAAGCCGCCTTTGCCATGATCGACAAGGGCGCTGACGTGCTGTACGCCGAGCGTTTTGGCGTGAGCGACGCCGCCAAGGAAAAGGGCAAGCTGGCGATTGGCAACGTGATCAACACGCAGGACAAATACCCCGACACCGTGGTTGCCTCAGCCCTTTGGAACATGGAGCCCAGCATTGACCGCGCCGTCAAACTGGTGGCGGGCGGCAAATTCGCCGCTGAAGATTACGGCCCATATTCGATGATGAAGCACAAGGGTTCCGAGCTGGCGCCCCTGGGCACCTTTGCCAGCAAAGTACCCGCCGACATCGTCGCCAAAGTCAAGGCCAAGGAAGCCGCCATTCTGGGCGGAAAATTCGCCGTTAAGGTAGACGACACGCAGCCCAAATCGACCGCCAAATAATCATCAGACCAATTGGAGAACCTTTCTTGAAAAAAATCTCGACCTGCCTTTGCCTTGCTACCACCCTTTGCTTCGCGCTCATCAGCCCCAGTGCCCTGGCGCAAAGTGGATCCGGATTGGTCACTGAGCGAAGCCTTTCGACTGACACCGCGCTAGAACTGGCCAGCGCCAGCCTGGCACGTTGCCGGGCAGACGGCTTTAAAGTGACTGTCACGGTCATCAACCGCAGCACGCGAACCGCCGTGGTTTTGAGCGATGACGGAGTGAACCCGCACACTATCGAAAACGCCTACCGCAAAGCCTACACCGCGTTCACAACTCGCAACGGTACGATCGAAATGGCCAAACGCGCTCAACCTGGTTTGGCCGCATTCATGCTGCTTGCCAACATTACGGCATTGGATGGCGGGGTTCCCATTTTTGCGGCCAACAAGGAGCTGGTAGGTGCCATCGGCATCTCCGGTGCGCCAGGCGGCGAGAAAGACACCGCCTGCGCGATGGCAGGTCTGGAGAAGATCGCGGGCAAGCTTTGACCAGATTGCTCGCCTTGGCGTGATCGCTGGCTAGACCTGAATGGAATGCAACGGGCAACTCAGGGCGCTGATTTCGCAGCGCCTGGGCGTGTTTGAGGCTTCGCCTGTGTCGCTTCCCCCACTCGACTCTGGCTCACTGCGCCGCGCGGCAGTCTGTGTGGCGATCATCGAAGAAGGGCATGGTGCCAATTTAGCCAGCATGCCCCAGCACGAAAAGTGGAGCACCCAGGCGGCCCTGCTGTTGACCCGCCGCGCGGGCCACATGCGCAACCATGCGGGCCAATGGGCACTGCCGGGTGGGCGCATCGATGCGGGTGAAACACCTGAAGAGGCGGCGCTGCGCGAGATGCAGGAAGAAGTTGGCCTGCATCTCGGCGACCAACACGTTCTGGGGCGACTGGATGATTTTGTCACTCGGTCTGGCTACCAAATCACGCCGGTGGTGGTGTGGGCCGACAGCGCCCGCGAGGTGTCACCCAACGAAGCCGAGGTGGCCAGCATTCACCGTATTTCAATGCTTGAATTTCTGCGCGCTGATGCACCCATGCTGGCGGTAGAGGCCCACAGCAGCCAGCCCGTGCTGCGAATGCCGGTTGGAAACACCTGGATCGCCGCACCCACAGCCGCCATCCTGTACCAGTTCCGCGAGGTCTGCCTGCTTGACCGGGTGACCCGCGTGGCGCATTTTGAGCAACCCCATTTCGCCTGGAAATAGGGTCACGCTCACAGTATTTCGTGTACTTCGTAGATCGGGCCAGTGGCCTCCCGCCGACCCGTGGCGACGAACACCGCGCGGTTCAGCCAGCCATATTTGACGGACGAAGTTTCAAAAACCGGCACCGCACGAAAGTAATACAGCGCCGGGTCCACCGCCTCACCTTTGTTGACGCGCTCCATCACCTCTTTAGGGCCGTGGCGCATGCCCTTGTAG
>JANMCB010000400.1:0-13634 GCA_031360805.1 Rhodoferax sp. | reverse complement strand
CGCTTGGCGACTGCCGCCTTGGCGGCGGTTTTCTTGCCCGAAACCGTGCTCAACAGCGCGTCAGATTTCTTTTCGATGCGGGTTGCCACTTTGCTGACAGCCTGCGCTGCAGGGACTGCTGCAACGGCCAGCTTGTTCAGTGCAGTGACGCCGGTAGACTTCTCGAAGCGTGCGGCATTGGCAGCCATTTGCTGCACGCCCTTGGCTGCAATTTCAACCGTCCTGGACACAGCGGTATCGGCACCTTGCGTGCCAATCTCAATGCCGCGGATGTAGTAGCCGCTGATTTTTTTCTGGGCGGCGAGTGCGTTGGAGCGCACTTCGGCCGTCAGACGCTTGCCGCTGGCCATCACGGCGCTTTCCCAGCGCTGGTCCATGAACCCGGCGACACGCTCGTTTCCTACGCGGCAGGCATTGATGACATTTTTGGCGGTGTTGCCGTAGGACTCGATCAGGTCGGTAGTTACGGAGGCGAGAGAGCTGTTGGTCATTGCGGTTCCTTGGGTGCTTGTGGTTTTACCGAGGTTGGTATGCAATGAATTTTCACAGGTCGCCCTAGTAGTCGCACCCTAATTGACGGGTTTTTCCTAGAGTGGTACATCTATAGGGCGGCAACGGGTTAACGTTTCGAAGTGACCTGAACGCCCCCCAAAACGCCAGTTCTTCGGGTCAGGTGACAACGAAGCCAGTGGCTTTGATCACGCGGCTTTGGCCCAGGCGATCAGCTCTGCCAACGTATTGGCAGGCACGTCGGGGTGGACGTTCATGGCCAGTTCGAAGCGGGCTGCCAGCACGATGGGTTCGTAGTCTTTTGCGACGTCAAAACGCACTTCCTTAAAGGTGTGTGGGTTCATGGCCAGCATGGAAGCCGTCCCCAGGACAAGCGTATGGCCGTCGGGTTCGGCCGCTTTCGCAGCTTCCATCGCAATGTTTCCGTTGGCGCCGGATTTGTGTTCGATGACCACCGGCCCCAACGATTCGCGCACATGGTTGGCGATGGCGCGCGCCAGCACGTCTTGCGTACCGCCAGGCGGCACGCCAATGAATATCTTGATCGGTTTGGTGGGAAAGCGGTGGGCCAGCGCTTGGTCTGTCAGAGCCAGCCCCGCCAGGGCGGTCAGTGCGCGGCGGCGGTTGATCGTGTCAAATTGCATTGATTGCATTGATTGCATTGGAAGTGGGCCTTGAAGGTAGTGGCGCCAGCGCCTGGAGATTCCGTCCATTCTGACCCGTTTTAGCCCGAGGCTAAACTCATCGCCTTCACCACTTAACCAGCAACCAAGGAATTCCCATGATTTATGTGATTGCCACTATTGACTTGGTGCCGGGCGCCCGTGACGCCTTCCTGGCAGAGTTCAAGAAAAACCTGGCTGCCGTGAGCGCCGAAGCTGGCTGCATTGCTTACGGGCCGGCGGTTGATGCCGACACCGGTATCCCGACCCAGTTCAAGACCGGAGCGGACCGGTTGACGGTCATGGAGCAGTGGGAAAGCGTGGACGCGTTGAAGGCCCATGCAGTTGCGCCGCACATGAAAACCCACCGCGCCGCCACCAAGGAATTCGTCGTCGGGATGGAATTGCGCATCTTGAGCCCGGCGTGACCTGAACCACTATGCCAATTCTTCCCCTCAGTCTGCTTGCCGCCCCCAGCCTGGATGACCCACGGCCCCTGGTGATTTACCACGGAGGAGGCTGTCCAGACGGTTTTGCAGCAGCGCTGGCGGCTTGGCATTTCTATGCCGGGCGGGCTGAATTTCTGGGGCTGGACCACGGCGATGTGAAGTCCGCCGCCGATCTGCCAGATTGCCAGAATCGCGCAGTCTATATTCTCGATTTCTCGTTTTCACCTGACATCATGCGGGCCATTGATTCGCGGGCCGCCAAGCTGATCATGCTGGACCACCACAAGAGCGCGGCAGAGTCGTTGAGCGGTTTTGTCTGCCGCTGTGGCGTGGTGCATTTCGACATGAAGAAGTCAGGCGCGCGTCTGGCCTGGGAATTCTTCCTGCCCGACCGCCCGACTCCTGACCTGGTGCGTTTTGTGGAAGACCGCGACATATGGGTCTGGCAATTCACCGAAAGCCCGGCTTTTTTGGCGGCCCTGGACATGGAGTCAAAAGACTTTGTGCGGTGGGCTGAAATTGCCGCCTTCTCGCCCGCCCAACTGCAGGGCTTCATGGCACGCGGCCAGGCCATGGATGAGAAATTTTCCAAGCTCGCCACCGATATGGCAGAGGATGCGCGGCCCGTCACGTTCAACGGCCACAGTGGGCTGATGGTGAACGTGCCCAGCGTCTTTCACAGCCTGGTCGGGGACATTCTCGCCCGCAAAAGCGGCACATTTGCCCTGCTTTGGAGCGCGCACCGAAGTGGCGTCATCAAGGTGGGATTACGCTCGCGCTCCGGATTTGACTGCATACCACTGGCCGGCAGCATGGGCGGTGGCGGGCACGCGCAAGCTTGCGGTTTCAAGATGGACGTCAACCGTTTGCCGGAACTGCTCAGCGGCAGTTTTCATGCAGTGGCCGATTTGGCCCGCGCGGGCTAGGCGCACCATGGCGATTCAATGGTTTCCCGGCCACATGCATTTGACCCGCAAGGCGATTGCCGAGCGGATCAAGGAGACCGATGTGGTGATTGAGTTGCTGGACGCGCGGCTGCCGGGCTCAAGCGCCAACCCGATGCTGGCCGAGCTGACCGGAGGCACGCCGTCGCTGAAAGTCTTAAACAAGCAGGATCTGGCTGACCCGAAGGTGACCGACCTCTGGCTTGCCCACTTCAACGCGATGAAGAACACCCAGGCCATCGGGCTTGATGCGAGTGTCAGCACACCTGCGCAGGTTCTCATTCGCGCCTGCCATGCGTTGGCCCCCACACGCGGCAGCATGAGCAAACCCATGCGGGTTCTGATTTGCGGCATTCCGAACGTTGGCAAGTCGACGCTGATCAACACCTTGAGTGGCAAGCGTGCCACCAAGACGGGTGACGAAGCCGGCATCACCAAGATCGAACAGCGAATCACACTGGCCGATGGGTTTTACCTGTTTGACACACCGGGCGTGCTGTGGCCACGCATCATCGTTGCCAACAGTGGCTACAACTTGGCGGCCAGCGGTGCGATTGGCCGCAATGCCTATGACGAAGAAGAGGTGGCGTTGACCCTGCTTGGCTACCTCAAACTTCACTATACGACCCAGGTCGAGGCGCGGTACAAATTAAGCGGCGTTTCCGCAATGCCGGATGAGGACTTGCTCAGTGCGATTGGCAGAAAGCGCGGGGCTTTGCAGGGGGGCAACAAGGTCAACCTCCAGAAGGCAGCGGAAATTGCAATTTATGATTTCAGGTCGTCGGTGTTGGGCCGCATCACGCTGGAAACCCCCGAAGAATATGGTGCGTGGCTGGCTGAAGGGCAATTGCTGGATGCGCAGCGGCAGCAGAAGAAGAAAAAATCAACCAAGCCGAGCAAAGGTCAGAGTGCGCCTGACGACACTGCGGCAAACTAGTTGCCACAGATTTGCAGCGTGGCGGCCAGGCATGGGCTGGCGCAGCGCAGACGCACTGATTCAATTTGGCAAGCTGGCGCCTGTGGGTTATATTGCGGGCGATAGCAAAACCCAACAAAATACAGGAGCTCTCTTTCCATGATGTCCATTCTCACAACCATCTTCGTCGGCCTGATCGTCGGCTTCATCGCACGTGCCGTCAAACCCGGTGATGACAAGCTCGGCTGGATCATGACTGCGGTCGTTGGCGTGGCCGGCTCCTTCGCAGCGAGTTACGCAGGCACGGCCATGGGCTGGTACAAACAGGGTGAGGCGGCGGGCTGGATCGCATCTGTGGTGGGCGCCATCATTTTGTTGTTCATCTACGCGATGGTTGCGAAAAAGTCCTGACTTTCCACGTCAGGCAAGCAGCGCAATTGCGCCGGCAAAAGCCCTGGTTGATCCGTCCGTTTGACCGGGCTTGCGAGGTGCGTCAGCGCCATTCGCCGTATAATGGCGGGTTGCCTAACAGCAGCCCATTGGTTGACGCTTCATGACTTGCAAAAGTCCCGGGTGTCGTCTGGCAGGCCGTGACGGCAAAACACCCTTCCCAAAACGCAATCGACGGCTCTGCGCAAGGTCCGGGGTGGCAGGGGCCAACCTTCCCTGCAAGATTACACACCCCAAAAACCAAGTCCAACGACTTGCCAGGCCCCGGATTCAGGAGTAACCACATGGCTAAAGAAGAATTGATTGAGATGCGCGGGAAGGTCAACGAAGTTTTGCCAGATTCGCGTTTTCGCGTAACACTGGAAAACGGGCATGAACTGATTGCCTACACCGGCGGGAAAATGCGCAAGCACCACATTCGCATCATTGCCGGTGACGACGTGTCGCTGGAGCTTTCACCCTATGACCTCTCCAAAGGGCGCATCATGTTCCGCCACATTGCAGGGCGCGGCGGTCCGCCACAACGTTAATCAGTGTTGGCGTTTGCTGGAGCACCGTTTCACATCTAGTTACTAACTTGGGTATATAAATACCATTCGGTCTTTATGGTGACTGATTAGTCTATATAGTTGCGGTTCACCACATTTTTGGTGGCTGCACTCATGTAGTGCTTTTTGGAGATACCCATGAAAAAGTCCCTAATCGCAACCGTTTTGGCCGTCAGTGCTGCGTTCTCAGTGCAGGCCAAAGACATCGTTGACACCGCCGTTGCCGCTGGCAGTTTCAAGACGCTGGCAGCAGCGCTCACCGCAGCCGGCTTGGTCGACACGCTCAAAGGCCCCGGCCCATTTACAGTTTTTGCGCCGACAGACGAAGCGTTTGCCAAAATTCCGAAGGCGGACCTGGACGCGTTGCTCAAAGACAAGGCCAAGCTCACCAGCATCCTGACCTATCACGTGGTGGGCGGAAAAGTGATGGCGAAGGACGTCAAAGCAGGCAAGGTCAAGACGGTACAAGGGTCGGACATCACTGTCTCAACTGGTAGCGGCGTGATGGTGGACAGTGCCAAGGTACTCAAGACCGACATCGTTGCCGACAACGGCGTCATTCACGTGATCGACCGCGTGATCATGCCGAAGTAAGAACCCGGCGTGATGACCTGAAAGGCAAGTGGGGCAACCCGCTTGCTTTTTTTTTTGCCTCTCCGTGCCTGATGATCCAGCGACACCGCGCCCGTGCATTGCTGGTGTTGATTTTGCTGGTGCTCGCCGTGCTGCGTGGTATCGTGTCAGATCAAGCCGCATGCCAAATGCGGCGTCATACTGTTCAGAGATGCGAGGACTCCGCCGTGACCCATTTGCCACCCAAACTCGAAGTAGTGCCCAAAGACCTGTCAGGTTACCGCCAGGGCAACACGGGCGTTGATTACGTCCATCGTTTTGAGTCTGGCAAGCCAGGGCCGCATGTCCTGATCAACGCGCTGACGCACGGCAATGAAATATGCGGCATGGTGGCGGCAACGCATCTTCTGGACACCCAGGTGCGTCCGAGAATCGGGACGTTGACCGTGAGCTTCGCCAATGTGCAGGCCTACGAAACTTTCGATGCCGCCAATCCGTTTGACAGCCGACAAATCGTGCACAACCTGAACCGGATCTGGTCACCGGAGTGGCTTGATGGCGTTGAGAACAGTCCCGAATTGCGTCGCGCGCGGGAGATGCGCCCGGTCGTTACTGCAGCAGACCATATTCTGGACATTCACTCAACCAGCCAGGATGTGACGCCGTTCTGGGTCTACCCGGCTTTTGAGCGGAATGCGGCGGCAGCCTTGGCGATGGGCCAACCTGCGGTGCACCTGGTCATGCCCGGCGGTTTGGGCTCTGGAACGCCATTGATTCAACACGGCGCTCATGGTGAGGTCGATGGCTTGGGGCGTGCTGGCGTCGCCATAGTGGTCGAGTGTGGCCAGCACTTTCTGCGCGCCAGTGCCGATATGGCAACAGCCGTTGCACTGGATTTTCTGGCGCACTTTGGCTTGATCGCGGGTGACGCGGCTGCCTCCAAACCAGCCCAACGCGCCAAGCCACAGCGGTTCGAACTGCTGCAGAGTTACGTGATCAAGACCGAGGCGTTTCAATTCGTGCGGCCGTTGATTGGTTTTGAAGCGTTCGCCAAGGGCGAACTGATTGCCACTGACGGTGCCGACGAAATTCGTGCCTTGTGCGATGACTGCACCGTACTCATGCCAGCCCGCAAGGCGATAGTGGGGCGTGAAGGGCTGTACCTGACCCGCCCCATGCCTGCCTGAGCGACCCCTGCGAAACAAAACGAAACTCAGCTTCATGCACGCGACACGGTTGACCGGTAGGATCAGCGGCCTGGCAATCGCTTATCAACCAGCAACAGGAGAGTTCCCCATGAAATCATCCGGTCGAAAAGCTGGAACAGCAACTCAAGGAGAAAGGCTACACCGTGCGGCGCGTGAAAGAGGATGGCGGCTGCTACGAGGTCTATGCCCTGAATGAAAAAGGCGAGCGCGGAGAGTACTACTTCCACCCCGTCACGCTCGCGCCCGTGCCGACCAAGTCACGCTGAACAGGTTGCGTTGACCCATTCGCCTTAACTCGTTCGAATTAACTCATTCGCATTAACCCGTTTGCTTTGTCCATCGCTGCCGAACGTCATGCAGATCGCCATTTATGACTGACAGCAAAGCTGCCTCCAATGCCAACACCTTGAGCAAGCCCGGGCAACGGACGGTCTGGACGGGCCAACCGATGTGAGCTGATCGTAGGCGGCGTACGCTATATATATTGTAGCAAACTTTCTATATAATACGAGGGCTAAAGGCCAATTTAATTGGTATTTTCATTTTTCAGGATCGATTTTGGACGGTTTTCATTAAATTTGATATCACCCGTGATATTAAGATGCTCGAATTTTGAATCTGTTCCGGTGCCTGCCTGAACAGCCACAATCTGGCGATGTGCACCAATTACACCCCCACGGCCCGCGATCGGTTCAGGGCTTCGCAATTGGGCGTGGCGCATCTGCCTGAGACCGACTGGCCTCCTGAGGTCTTTCCCGGCTACCTTGCCCCGATCGTGCGGCGCGGTGACGCCACTGGTGCGGTCAATGTCGACTTGCAGGTCGACCTGGCCCGGTTTGGCTTGACTCCGCGCTGGAGCCGCGATGCTGCCCACGCCGCAGGAATTGCCAAGGGAACCTACAACGCCCGCAGTGAAACCGCCGCAAAAAAACCCAGCTTTTCGGGCCCGTGGCGGGACCGTCAGTGGGCAATCCTGCCCATGGAGAACTATTTTGAGTATTGCTATGAAACCGGCCGGGCCGAGCGATGGCGCATTCAGCAGGCCAGCGGCGAGCCGTTTTTCTGTGCGGGGCTTTGGGAACGTTGGCAGAATCCGGCCGCTGCGGCCAATGAAGCGGTGTTCACCAGCTTTACGCTGTTGACCGTCAACGCCGACCAGCACCCGCTGGGCCGGCGCATGCATCGACCTGGTGACGAAAAGCGCATGCCCATGATTTTCGAGGCCGCGCGCCTTGATGAATGGCTGCACGCCTCCGCCGGCGAGGCTTTGGCGTTGACGCTATTGGCGCCGCCCTTGAATCTGGTGAGCGAGCCAGCGCCAAGAGACAATGCCAAGCCGAAGGTCCCGATCACCGGAAATCTATTTTGAACGGCTGACGCCAGCCCAAAATCTCAAAGCGCTAAGGCGCGCGAGTGGCTGCAGCGTGATATCCAAGGGTTGCCGAAATTTCGTCTGCCGTGGCTTGCAGTTTGGGCAGCCACTCATCTTCCATGCGACCGGCTGGCGCAGAAATCGACAGGCCAGCCACCAGTTTGGACTGGTCGTCAAAAATGCCGGCCGCCATACAGCGCACACCCAGTTCCAGTTCCTCGTTGTCGTGGGCGTTGCCATATTGGCGTACCTTGGACAATTCGCGCTCGAGCACGGGCAATTGGGTAATGCTGTTCTTGGTATGGCCTGCCAGACCGGTGCGCGTGGCATAGGCGCGAATGCGCTGCGGGTCGTCGGCTGCCAGAAACAGCTTGCCAACCGAGGTCAGGTGCAAGGGCGCCCGCCCACCGATGGCGCGCACCACTTGCATGCCAGAGCGCTCACTGAACGCGCGCTCGATGTAGACAATTTCGTCGCCCTGGCGCATGCTCAGGTTAACGGGCTGCTGGATCAGCCGGTGAAGCTCACGCATGGGCACCAGCGCTGCGTCACGCACGTTCAGGCGGCCTTTGACCAGGTTGCCCAACTCAAGCAGCCGCATCCCAAGGCGATAGCTGCCAGGGTGAGGGCGGTCCACAAAGCGGCCTGTGGCCAGGTCATTCAGGATCCGGTGGGTAGTGGACGGGTGCAGGCCGGTTTTGTCGCTGATTTCCTTGAGGGAAATGGCCTCTTCACGCGACGCCAGAACGTCAATCAACGCAAACATGCGCTCAATCACCTGAACCGTTGGGGTTGCTGGCACGCCTTTGTCGGCTTTTGTCATAGGGGGTTCCTGATTTTCACAGCCTGCATTTTATCTTGTGAAATGCAAAACCAGCGTCAACGGCTCACCTGGAAAATTCAGATTTCCAAAGGCGCCAACCGGTGTACGTGGCAAAGGCTAGGTCTGTTCTGCCCAGGCGCCATCCATCAGAATCTGGTGCGGCCCAAAATTCGCCTTGTAGGCCATTTTGGTGCTGTGGCTGATCCAGTAACCCAGGTACAAATGGGCCAGACCCAATTGCCGCGCCTGCTCCAGTTGCCACAGTACGCAATAAGTGCCAAAGCTGGCGTGCGCCTCGGGTTCGTAAAACGTGTAAACGGCTGATATTCCGTCTTCCAGCACATCCAGAATCGACACCATCTTCAGCGGGCCCGGCGTGCCATCGTCCTGCGCTTCACGGAACTCCACCAACCGCGAGTTGACCCGGCTTTGCAGCAAGAACTGGGTGTATTGGTCAATGCTGTCTTCGTCCATACCGCCGCCCGAATGCCGACCATTCTGATAGCGCAGGTAAAGCTGGTAGTGCTCCGGGTGAAAGCCCAGGCTGAGCACTCTGGCCATCAGGCGGCCGTGCCGGGTCTGGGCGCGCCGCTGGCTTTTGGTGGGTTTGAAGTCCTTCACCACCAGTCGCAGCGGCTTGCAGGCCTGGCAGCCATCGCAGTACGGTCGGTAGGTAAACATCCCGCTGCGCCGAAACCCTTGCGCCACCAGTTCCGAATAGGTCGCATTGTTGATGAGGTGGCTTGGGCTTGCCACTTGCGAGCGGGCCTGGCGTTCTGGCAGGTAGCTGCAAGGGTAAGGCGCAGTGGCGTAAAACTGCAGTCTTTGAAGTGGGAGGTCCTTGAGGTGCGTCACGTGCCAGCAGCCCTTGAATTCATGAGTTCGTCCCAGTATAAAGGTTCGAATTTCCATTGTGCAGGCGCTTCGAGCGAACTGGTTTTCACGTGCGCCTGAAACATCGCGCGCGGCATTTCCAAAGCCCCCAAAGACGACAGGTGCGCCGTGTTCTGTTGGCAATCAATCAATTTGATGCCATTTTTCCGGCACACGCACACCAGTGCCGCCAATGCAATTTTTGATGCATTGGCCTGCAATGAAAACATCGATTCGCCAAAAACCGCCGTGCCCAGGGCCACACAGTAAAGCCCACCGACCAGCTCGCCGTTCACCCACGTTTCAACACTGTGGGCAAAGCCTGCCCGGTGCAATTCACAGTACGCCTGGATCATCTCGTCAACGATCCAGGTCCCGGGTTTGTCGCGGTCGTGGCGCTCAGGCGGCTGTCCCGGTGGCCCGCTGCGCTGGCTTTGGGCGCAGGCGGTGATGACGCGCTCGAACGAAGTGTCGATGCGAATCTCGCAGCGCGTGTCAGCAATGAACTTCTTCAACGTCTGTTTGAGCGAGCGATGGAGCCTGAATTGAGCGACGTCCAGCACCATTCTGGGGTCGGTGCTCCACCACAAAATCGGCTGGCCAATACTGAACCAGGGAAAAATTGCGTTGGCGTAGGCGTTGCAAAGCGTCGCGACGTCCAGTTTGCCGCCCATCGCCAACAACCCGCAGGCAGGGGAATCCGGGCCCCATGCGGTATGGACTGGGGGAAATGGCTCGCCAGGCGCAAGCGTGTGGAGTTGAAATTTTTGGCGTCGCATCAGGTATGAATTTCACAGAAGCTTATCTTTGACTGCCGCTTGATGGATTCTGAAGCCACAAAACGCTCAAATAATCTTGCGTTTCAAGCCGGCAAGCTCAAGAACCGGCTCCAGACCCGTTAGAATACGGGCTCGTCGGGGCGTAGCGCAGCCTGGTAGCGCATCTGGTTTGGGACCAGAGGGTCGAAGGTTCGAATCCTTTCGCCCCGACCATCAATTTAGCTTCTCGCTGTCTCTTTTCAGTTTTTTTCTCACTTTGGGTTCTGCTCAGAACACTGCCCGTAGCTCAGTTGGATAGAGCATCAGCCTTCTAAGCTGAGGGTCGGGGGTTCGATCCCCTCCGGGTAGACCAAATTTCACCCTCAAATCACCACGTAGCGGCGTTGCGCCTCCTGGCCGCACTGAAGTGCTGTCTGCGTCAGCGCGCCTTGCTTCGCGGCGATTTGAGGGTGAAATTCTGCTCATTCAGATTACGAAGATGGGCGCCAAGAAAGCCAGGCGCCTATCACTAACCGCAGCAGGCAACTGAAGCTGCGAGGTTCAGGCTGCCGACACCGTAATGCCCTTGAATTCGCCAGTTGCGATCTTCTTTTGCCACTCGGCCGGGCCGGTGTTGTGTACGCTGGTGCCTGCGGCATCGACGGCGACGGTCACTGGCATGTCGACCACGTCGAACTCGTAAATGGCTTCCATCCCCAGGTCGGCAAAGCCCAGCACTTTGGCGGTTTTGATGGCTTTGCTTACCAGGTAGGCAGCGCCGCCCACGGCCATCAAGTAGGCGCTTTTGTGTTTTTTGATGGCTTCGATGCCGGTGGGGCCGCGCTCGGCTTTGCCGATCATGGCAATTAGCCCGGTCTGGGCCAGCATCATTTCGGTAAAGCCGTCCATGCGTGTCGCGGTGGTGGGGCCCGCGGGGCCAACGGCTTCGTCGCGCACCGGGTCCACAGGGCCGACGTAATAGATCACGCGGTTGGTGAAGTCAACCGGCAGCTTTTCACCTTTGGCCAGCATCTGCTGGATGCGCTTGTGGGCGGCATCGCGCCCGGTGAGCATTTTGCCGTTCAACAGCAGTCTGTCGCCCGGCTTCCAGCTCGCCACTTCGGACTTGGACAGGGTGTTTAGGTCAACCTTTTTGCTTGTGACGTAGTCGGGCGTCCAGTGCACGTCGGGCCAAATGTCAAGGCTCGGTGGGTCGAGGTAGACCGGGCCGCTGCCGTCCATGACAAAGTGCGCATGGCGGGTGGCCGCGCAGTTGGGAATCATTGCCACCGGTTTGCCTGCCGCGTGGGTGGGGTACATGTTGATCTTGATGTCCAGCACGGTGGTCAATCCGCCAAGGCCCTGTGCACCGATGCCCAGTGCGTTGACCTTTTCAAACAGCTCCAGCCGCAGAGCCTCAACCTTGGTCAACGCCGCGCCGCCTTTTTCGACATTGCCTGCTTTGGCCTGCAGTTCATGCATGTCGATGTCTTCCATCAGACTTTGCTTGGCCAGCAGCACGGCCTTTTCAGCCGTACCACCTATACCGATGCCCAGCATGCCTGGTGGGCACCAACCCGCGCCCATGGTTGGCACGGTTTTGAGCACCCAGTCAACTATTGAATCGCCCGGGTTGAGCATTGCCAGTTTGGATTTGTTCTCTGAGCCACCGCCTTTAGCTGCTACGGTGATGTCAAGCTTGTTGCCCGCCACCATTTCGACGTTGATGACGGCCGGCGTGTTGTCGTGGGTGTTCTTGCGGTCGAACTGCGGGTCGGCCACGATGGAACCACGCAAGGGGTTGTCTGGGTTCATGTAGGCGCGGCGCACGCCTTCGTTCACGGCGTCGTCCAAGGTGCCGGTGAAGCCTTCGAGCCGCACGTTCATGCCGATCTTCAGGAAAACGTTGACGATGCCAGTGTCCTGACAAACCGGACGGTGGCCTATCGCGCTCATCCTGCTGTTGGTCAGAATTTGGGCAATCGCGTCTTTCGCCGCCGGGCTCTGTTCGCGCTCATAGGCGCGCGCCAGGTGGCTAATGTAGTCAGCCGGGTGGTAATAGCTGATGAACTGCAAGGCAGCAGCGATGGATTCGATCAGGTCGTCTTGCTTGATGATGGTCGTGGTCATTGTCATGGTGGTTATCCGGTACGGTGGTCGGTTCGGTCAATCAATCGTTGTTGGCGCGCCCATCGACCTTCTTGGCCTCATGCTCGCTGTGCGCCATCAGTTTGTCGGTGTAGGCAATGGCCATGGCGCTCAACAAAAACGTGATGTGGATGATGGTCTGGTACATCAGCACCTTGTCGGTGTAATTGTTGGCATTGATGAAGGTTTTCAGCAGATGGATCGACGAGATGCCGATGATGGCCGTGGCCAGTTTGACCTTCAGCACGCTGGCGTTCACATGGCTTAGCCACTCGGGCTGGTCGGGGTGGTCTTCCAGGTTCATCCGGCTTACGAAAGTCTCGTAGCCGCCGACGATCACCATGATCAGCAGGTTGGAGATCATCACCACATCAATCAGCGCCAGCACCACCAGCATGATCACGGTTTCATTCAGGCCGGTGATTTTGGCTTCAGACACATAACCGCTGCTTTTCACCAGCACGTCAATGTCGGGCTGGCTGCCAAACGCAGCGCCGACCAGATGGTAGAGCTCCACACCAAAGTGAAAGACATAAACCGCCTGCGCCACGATCAGGCCGAGGTACAGCGGCAACTGCAGCCATCGGCTGGCAAAAATGAAGTTGGCAAGCGGCGGCAGGCGGCGATTTGGTTTGTGGGTTGGGGTGTGCTGTTTGTTCATGGTGCGCTGGGCCTGAGCCGGGGTTTCTACTGGCCGAGGAATTGTAGTGGTCTGATGTGGCGTGTCGCAGTATGCTGCCGACGGCCAGCCTTTTTGCAAGTCAGACCCTCGTAAGTGGATACCCTGACACTGCTTACGGATTTGTTACCGAATCAGCGACCCTAACAAAACCTTTCCAAAACTTTCCAGGAGACCCTAGATGAGTAGCGCAATTGAATCCGTGTTGGTAGAGAACCGTGTTTTCCCGCCGTCTGCCGCCGCCACCCGGGGCGCCCGAATTGGCAGCATGGGGCAATACGATGCCATGTGCAAGGAAGCCGCTGACGATTTTGAAGGCTTCTGGGCCAGACTGGCCAAGGGGAACCTGGTTTGGAGCAAACCCTTCACCAAAACACTGGATGAAAGCAATGTGCCTTTCTACAAGTGGTTTGACGATGGCGAGCTGAACGCATCGGCAAATTGCCTGGACCGGCACATCGGCACGCCGGTAGAAAACAAGATAGCCGTGATTTTTGAGGCCGACGACGGCACGGTGACCAAGACCAGCTACAAGGAGTTGCTGGCAAAGGTCAGCCAGTTTGCCAACGCACTCAAGGCCGATGGCATCAAGAAAGGCGACCGGGTGCTGATTTACATGCCGATGACGCTCGAAGGCGTGGTCGCGATGCAGGCCTGTGCCCGCATAGGCGCGACCCACAGCGTGGTGTTCGGCGGCTTCTCGGCCAAGGCGCTGCAGGAG
>JANMCB010000384.1:0-5024 GCA_031360805.1 Rhodoferax sp. | reverse complement strand
TGCGACTTCGCATCCGGCAAGCCGTAGCGTTGCCAGGCTTGGCCCGCCGTGTCATTGTCGGGCGTGATGGCTACTAGTTCGATGCCCTGTGCAGCCAGTTCGGACATCGAACTCATGCCATCGGCCGGGTTGAACACCAGTGCCACCAGGCCTTTGCCCCAGCGGCTGCTCAAGTGCCACGGTGGGGGCTGATTCTGTAGACGGTGCCCTGTTGGCAGGCCATCGAGCAACGCCTCGGGGGCTGGTGCGCCGGGCGCGGCCATCGGGTGCGTCCAGGCGCCCTGCTCTGGGCCGTTCAAGGGTGAATCCACATAGGTGATGGGTGTGGACTGGCGCGGGTTGATGAGCGAGCGCACCTTGCTGTCGCTCAATGCCAGTTTGAGCGTCGCTTCGCGCATTAGCCGAAACGCAAAATCGGGCGGCGCCATGAACTCGGTGCTCTTGGCGCCGAAGGCCATGTTTTCTTCGGCGGCGTGGCGGCGCTCGGGGGAATAGGAATCCAGCAGTTGATCAGGCGACAGCCCTTTGATGACCCGCGCCAGCTTCCAGGACAGATTGCCCGCATCGTCCAGCCCGGAATTGAGCCCGCGCACCCCGAATATCGGCACCAGGTGGGCCGCGTCACCGGCGAAAAAAATGCGGCCTTCGCGGTACCGGTCGAGCGACAGGCATTTGGCGTTGTAGATTGAAATCCACAGCGGCTCCCACGGCTCGGCTTCGCCAATCATCGCCAGATGGCTCTGGACGCGCGGCAGCACGTTCTCGGGCTTGACGGCTTCAACCGGATCTTCGTCGTCGCGGATCTGGTAATCAATGCGCCACACATCGTCGGGCTGGCGGTGCATCAAAATGGTGGCGCCCGGGTTGCTGGGCGGATCAAACCAGGCCAGCCGCTCGACCGCACGCTTTGTCTTCTGCCGAATGTCCACAATGACATATTTGCCGTCGTACTGCGTGCCTTTGAGCTGCAAACCCAACTGCTCGCGCACGGTGCTGCGACCGCCATCGCAAGCGACCAGCCAGTCGGCGCGCAGCCTATGCGTGGTGTGATTGCTACCGCAGTCTTGGCTGGCTGCAAAAACGTCCACCTCAACGCAGTCCTGCATCGCCCGAACCGACGCAACGCGACTGCGCCATTCAACCACCCCACGGGTTGCGGCAGCCATGGCTGCCGCGTGGACGCTGGCTTCGATCAGGTACTGCTGAATGTTCAGCATCGGAGCAAAACGCTGCGCAGGCTCACTGGGCATCTCGAAGTGAAGCACCTCGGTGTCTTTGTAGAAACTGCGACCGCCCACCCACGACAAACCCTTTTCAACCAGGGCGCGGTCGGCCCCCACCCACCCCAAAATTTCCTGCGAACGGCGCGACACACAAATGGCGCGGCTGCCGGTGCAAAAGCCTTCGTCGGCCTCAATCACGCGGCTTTCAATGCCGGCGTGGGCCAACAGCGCGGCCAGCGTCAACCCGACCGGGCCTCCACCGGCGATCAACACCGGGATGCGTTGTGACGGGAAATCTGACGGGCGATCTGCAGGGACAGGCAACACAGCAATCAAAGCCTTTTGATATAGTTATGATAGCATAATTTCTATATTATACGCGGGCTATAGGCCTAAAACAATCACTTTTTGGCAAAATAAGCCGAAAAATCGGCGCAATAAACCCAATTTGGGTATATTGTGACAACCCTTCGACAGTTCTCCATGACCAGGATCATCAATTTCTTTTAAGATTCACACGGATCAATTCTTCACTTCAGGAGTGCGCCATGGCAACGGTTCGCGAAGGGAACAAGCCGGTACTGGTGGTCGTCGATGTGCAGGTCGGCGTGATGGGCGATGCGTGGGAGGCACCGCGCGTGATTGCCAATGTGTCCAAGGCCGTCGAACGGGCACGCGCCAAAGGGGTGCCAGTGTTTTGGGTGCAGCACTCGGACAAGGACCTGGTACACGGCTCGCCAGACTGGCAATGGGTACCGGAATTGACACCTGCACCGGGCGAGATTCGCATCGACAAGAGTTTTGAGTCGTCGTTCGAACAGACTGAACTGGAGCCGGAGCTGGCCAAACTGGGGACGACCCACATTTCGTTGGCAGGTGCCAAATCCAACTGGTGCATTCGTGCCACAGCGTATGGGGCGCTGGACCGCGGGTACGACCTGACCCTGGTCAAGGATGCGCACACCACCAGTTCGATGGACTTGGGCGACGGCACCCGCATTGAGGCGCAAAGCGTCGTCCAGGACCTCAATATTGCGATGAAGTGGATCAGCTACCCGGGCCGCACCAACGGCACCGCTACGGCAGACGAGGTCCAGTTTGCGACGCCGGGCGGAACGCGCCCGTAAAGCGCTACCTTGGCCTCAGCCCGAGCTTTAGCCCCAAGAGAGGGCTGACAGGTCGTTCACAAAAATGGGCATGTCTTTCCACAAGCCCTTGAGGTTCTTGTTGGCCAGCGTGATCCATTGCGGCTGGTACAGGAAGCCATGCACGGCTTCATTGGCCAGCATGCGCTGTGCGTCGCCGAGCAGTTTGGCGCGGTCAGCCGGGCGCGGGCTGTTCTTGATCTTGTCAAACAGCTCGTTGAACTTGGGCGAATCGTAGCCCCAGTAGTAGTCTTTCTTGGCAAAGTTGCCAAGGTCAAACGGCTCAACGTGCGAGATGATGGTGAGGTCGTAATTCTTGTTGGTGTAGGTGCCGCTTAACCACTGCGCCCACTCCACGTTTTCAATTTTTGCAACGATGCCTACCTTGGCCAGTTGCGCCGCAATCACCTCGCCGCCCTGGCGCGCGTAGGGCGGTGGCGGCAATTTCAGGGTGAGTTCCAGCGGTGTTTTGACGCCGGCTTCTGCCAGCAGGGCTTTGGCTTTTTCAATGTTGAACGGGTTGATGCCGGTCGTGTCGACAAAGCCGAAGCCGCCCGGAACGTAATGGCTGCCGATAGGCGCGCCGTAGCCGTCGCCCGCCCCTTCAATCACGGCCTTGCGGTCGATCGCGGCAGCGATTGCACGACGCACGCGCACGTCGTCCAGCGGCTTTTTCTTGTTGTTGATGGCCAGAATCGTTTTGGCCCGTGAGCCGCTGACCAAGACCGTGAACTTGGGGTTGTTCTTGAACTGCGACACGCTGCGTGGCGTGACGCGCGGGAAGGCGTTGATGTCGCCCGCCAGCAGCGCCGCCACCTGGGCGGCCGGGTCGCTGATGAAACGAAAGGTCACCTTCTTCATCTTGATGGCCGACGCGTTGCGGTAACCATCCCACTTCACCAGCGAGACCGACGAACCCTTGTTCCACGCATCAAGTTTGAAGGGGCCAGTGCCAACCGGCTTCGTGGCATTGGTATCGACGCTTTTGGGCTCCACAATGATCGCGGTGGCCTGGCCCATCAGGAACAGGAAATCGGGGTCCAGCTCCTTGTTGATGACCACCACAGTGTGTTCATCAATGGCGGCAACGCTCTCCATGGTGGCAAAGGTGCGCTTGTCCTTGTTGGTGCTCTTTTCACCTGCGGCACGGTCAAACGAAAATTTCACGGCGGCGGCATTGAAGGGCTCGCCATTCTGGAACTTCACGCTCTTGCGCAGGAAGAAGGTGTAGGTTTTCAGGTCGGGCGAGATTTCCCATCGCTCGGCCAGCAGAGGCGACACCGTGCCGTCGCTGTTGATTTTGGTCAGCGTCTCGAACACGTTGTAGTGGGTAATTTCGGCAATGCTGGACGCCGCGCCGCCGGTTGGGTCCAGTCCAGGCGTGGGTTCCAGCGTCATGCCGAAAACGACAGAGTCCTTTTTGCCCTGTGCCATGGCGCCTGGAGCGAGCGTTGCCAGCGCGGCACCGGCTGCCGACGAGGCCAGAACATTGCGACGGTTCATCATGGAGTATTTCCTTCAGTTCAAAAAGGGGTGATGGTTGAAATGCAATGCAATCTTGAATTGCCCGCCATCAACAATATCACTATTTTTAAGGGCGCTTCGTCAATGCGGCATTGCCATCAAAAATACTGGCCTCAGGGCGTGGCAAAGTGGCATGCCACCCAGTGGCCGTCGCCCAGTGGCCTGAGCGCGGGTGCGCTGGCATCACACTCGGCACTGGCGTTCGGGCAGCGGTGGGCATAGGGGCAGGCCGTAGCGGGGTGCGCACTGGGGATGACCTGAATGCTGCGTTTTCGCGGCGCGTTCAGGGCGGCTGGCTCAATGCGGGGCACCGCGTCCAGCAGTGCGCGAGTGTAGGGGTGAGCGGCGGCGGTGAACAGCGCATGGGGCGACCCCTGCTCGACGATGCGCCCCTGGAAAATAACCGCCACTTCGTCGCACAGGTGGTTGACCACGGCCAGGTCATGGCTGATCAGCAGGTAGGTCACGCCAAACTGCTCTTGCAGGTCCTGCATCAGGTTCAGCACCTGCGCCTGCACCGAGACATCCAGCGCGCTGACCGGTTCGTCCGCCACGATGAGCTTGGGCCGCGTGACCAGCGCGCGGGCAATCGCAATGCGCTGGCGCTGGCGTCCTGAAAACTCATGGGGATACTTGTCCATGTCGCTGTCGCGCAGACCGACCGACAGCAGGACCTCCTGGGCTTGCTGGCGCATCGACCGGGCACTGGTTTCGCCCTGGGCTGACAGCGGCTCGACGACGATGCGCGCAATGGTCTGGCGCGGGTCGAGCGAACCATAGGGGTCCTGGAACACCATCTGGAAGTCTCGCCGCGCTGCTCGCAGTGCCTGGGCGTCGAGCTGGTTCAGGTCATTGCCAAGCAAACGCACCTTGCCGCGGGTAGGAGGCTCCAGCGCCATCACCAGCCGCGCCAGCGTTGATTTGCCCGAGCCAGACTCACCCACAATGCCCAGACTGCGCCCCGTATGCAGCGTAAAGCTCACACCCTGCAGCGCCTTCACCACGGGCGACTTGATCCAGAGGTGTTCACGCGGCAAGGTGTAGTCGCGCTTGAGGTCTTCGACCTGCAACAGCGGTTGCGAGGTGGCGGCAGCCAGGCTGCCGGGCAGGTTCTCGCTCATGCCACAGCCCG
>JANMCB010000340.1:0-8488 GCA_031360805.1 Rhodoferax sp. | reverse complement strand
CCGATCCAGATTTTCGACGGACATTTCAAAAGCTGGCAACAAATGACTTCGCATGACGCCATCACGAAGTCGCCTAAGCCTATCCTGAGCCCCGAGTTCGATAGGGCTGCCCCAGACGACAAGTTCAGTGTCGCCGATATCAACGCCCCACCAACGGGTGGCCCGCCATTTGGCGGCAACATCGTGACTCTTGCGCCCTTTGCCCATGTAAAACACGAGTGGCACACCGGAGGAGCCGCCGGTGTTGTAGCGTGAAAGAACACCATGACCATTGGCCTTAAAGTGCTCCACATTTTCACGAATATCACTTTTCGCGAGCAGAGGTAGCGCCTGCAGTGCGTTCATTGATCGTATTGCCCGCACGTCAAAACCAAGACGTGCGAACATTTGCTGGTAGTACGGCACTTTTTGTCCGATATGAGTCAGGAACTCCCTCAACTGCTTCAACCGGTAAGCATTCAGTTGCTCCGGCGACCACCATTGACTCTGGTCCAGGAGCTGCCTTCGTGAGACAGAGTCGTGTCCCTTAAGCCTTTCATGCAACGGAAAGAGCAGACTGGAGCAAAGCGAAGAATACAGACTCATGTGGCGCTCCGTTTGCGCGCCGATTCAATATAAGCAGCCAGCCATCTCTCGCGTACTTGTGGCCAGGAATACTTCTGAGCTTCGTCGTAAGCGGCAAATCTCAGGTCGGCGTAAACCGCGGGATTTTGAAGAACCCGAACTGTTTCGCGGGCGAGTCCTTCTGCATCGCCGACAGGAACCAGCATGCCGGTGACCTGGTGATCTACCAGATCTGGGATGCCGCCTGCGTCTGTGGAAATGACTGGAACACCACTGGCGAATGCTTCCAGTATCGAGATCGGCATGTTGTCCACGGTACTTGAATTGATCATGCAATCGGCCGAAGCGTAGAGCTTTGGGATGTTTGCATTCTCGATGCGCCCTGAGAATTCAATCGATTCTGCCAACCCAAGCGTTGCTACCAGTGCATGAAGATTTGCAAGCTCGGGACCACTGCCGGCAACTGTCATTGTTGCCCCGGGGATGGCCTTTTTGACTATGGCAAAAGCGCGGATCGCCGTTGGTATATCGTAAATCTGCTCCAGATTTCGAGTCACGATGATGTGGGGTGAGTTTCCAAATGCGCGCTGCGGCCCCAACGTAAACCGTGACAGGTCAATGATGTTCGGAATAACCTCTGCAGGCAGACCGTGCTTGGCGAAGACCCTTTGCAGAAATACTGAAGGAGTTACTCGCATTGTTGCCTGGCCAAGTATTTTCAGGACAAACGGCGGCGCAGTTGCAAAAAAAACATCTGCACTGCCACCTCTGTAGTTGATGATCACCGGTGTTGCCCGCAGCCTCGCAATGATTACAGCAGGTGCTGCAAACAAGTGCCAGGCCCACCCGGAATTCGCCAGAACATGCATCACATCTGCCCGCCCGGCCGCCTGCCACAAATGCAGCAAAAAGGGAACGAAGCGAAAACACGCCCGAACTACTGGAATGCGCTCAATCAACAATGGCCGACAGGGGCGATTATTGCGTACAAGTTCGACATCAAGTCCTTCCATGCGCAACAACCGAACCAGCTGATCACACTGATTCGCCATGCCGCCCGAAGGTGGCGGCATGGGACCGACCACACAGATGCGAGGCAAGGCACCCATACTGTCATGCGGCAGAGCCAAGTCCCGATTCTTCGACGTCAAGCTTGGGACCTCACATAGCGCCGACGAGATAGCCACCAACCGGCGAGACAAATTCCCAACGCCCCAAGAGTTATGGCACTCAATCCGCCCACAAATAGCAAGTGCTGGCGCAACCGGATGAGAGCGGCTTCCTGCACTTGGTTGGCAGGGTCTCTGAGGATTCTGATACCGGGAAAAACGCCCTGAACGATCCCTCCGAACTGCTCAAGTGAACGCGACAGATGCACAAAACTTTTCACCAGGAATGCGCGTTCGTAGGTAAATACATTGCTCCCCCAGTACAGGTACCACTCCGGCAATCCCCGTCGATAGTAATCCCAAGCCTTTTCTTCGATCACGTAACCCGGCCGGGCACCAGAATACAGTGGAACCAGGCGAAGCTCATTGGTATGCTCCTTCATGGCGCGTCGAAACTCCAGCGCAGAAATGGCAATTCCGTCTGCGAGGGTGAAATAGTTGTTGTCAAAAATATCTACCAGTTGCCACCGGTTGAGCTGTCGATTCCAGATTTCTGGCCAGACATGCCCGTGTCCGCCAAACCCATCAAAAGAGAACGCCCAGGACCTGACGGGAATGCCCGCAGCCGTCGCCAATGCCGAAAATACCCGGGTGAAATCACCACAGTAGCCGTCTCCCTTAGTCAGAATCCGGCTGTAGGTGGTTCGCAAATCTGACTGAATTGCGCCACCCGAAGTCGAACTTCCCGCCAGTAGGTGCCTGCTGATCGCAACAGCCCGGTCCCAGTCTGACGGCATGTCAGCCAACCCGAGCCGTTTGACGGCCTCAACAAAAACCGGATCTGAGGGTCCCTGCTCCTGTAGAAAACCGGCAGGAATTTGGGGCGGGGCCCAGTCGAGCGACGCTTCGTTCCCGTCAACAAGCAAAAGCGCATTTCGCATGCGTACTACTTCGCCCTGACTGGTCAGGTAAGGCGCCAACGAAAGCATGGACATCAGCAGGATGGCGAAGCATATCCAAACGCCTCTTCGCCACCCCACCGTCTTTTGCCATTGGACGCGCCTTGTTACCAACATAGCCCTTCGATCTTGGCAAGCATGGCCTCACGATTGGGCAAATTGACCAAGTCAATCAGTATCTGTTCTGATCGACACTTTTGCGCCAAATCGTCAAAAACCTGTTGTCCGCTGAGGCCAACTACAAGAACTTCTGATTCATCAATGACAGTTCCGATTTCAGCGCGCAACATTTGCCCGATGTGCGGCAAATGCTTTTCAATGAAACTTCGGTTGGCGCCCAGCAGTTGGGCCAGGTGCACCTCTGGGTCGTAAATGGACAGTTGCATGCCTTTGCCGATAAGCTGTTCGGCCAGAGTAACCAACGGGCTTTCGCGCAAGTCATCTGTTCCAGTTTTGAACGATAGACCTATGAAGCCAATTTTCCGTTTGCCGGTTGCAAGCACCTTTTCCAGTGCCAAGTCCAGATGATTGCGGTTTGACGGCAAGATGCTTGCCAGCATCGGCACCTCGACATCATTGATCTTCGCAAGGTAGGCGGTGGCTCTCAGGTCCTTCGGCAAGCACGATCCGCCGAAGGCAAATCCGGGCTTGAGATACGCACGCGAAATATTGAGCTGCGTGTCTTGACAGACCAAATCCATCACTTCAAAGGCATCAACACCCAAAGCTTCGCACAAACGAGCGGTCTCGTTCGCAAACGTAATTTTCAGAGCGTGGAAGTTGTTGCAGCAATACTTCATCATCTCAGCAGAGCGTACCGATGTACTGATCAATTTGCATGGCAAGTGTCCAAATAGCTCACGCAGGCGATCGACAGGGAAGGCGTGATTGGCACCAACAATGGTGAAGGGCGGCTTGTCATAGTCCTTGATTGACGATCCTTCACGCAGGAACTCAGGCTGAAAGCAGAGAAAGAAATCCACGCCGTCTTTCTTCCCAGACTTTTCCTCCACGATAGGTCGCAGAACATCCTCCACCGTTCCGGGCACCAATGTCGAGCGAAACACAACCACATGCGGCTTGTCTTTTTTTCCGATGGCAAGGCCAATCTCTTCTGCCAAGCGAAGTATTGCGGTTTGATCCTGACTACCATTTGCTGCGGACGGGGTGCCCACGCAGACCAGAGAAATGTCGGTTTCAAGCACGGCCTTTTGGGCGTCGTCCGTTACGGTCACTTTGCCGCTCGCTGCAACCTGCGCCATGAGGTCCACCATGCCTTCTTCAACCACGGGTGTTTTTCCACTCATGATCAGGTTCAGTTTCGTCTTGTCAATGTCAACACCGACAACGTCGTGCCCGTCACGCGACAAACAGGCCAAAGACACGGCCCCGACATAGCCCAGACCGAAAATACTAATTCGCATTTGACTGTTCTCTCTTTTTCTTGAAGTTCACTATCGCGCGGGAAACCATTTGGTCCAATCGCTCCATCGACTTTGGCCAGGCATGGTGGCTGAGCATGCGCTGGCGCCCACTTTGCGCCAGCCGCGCTCGTTCGCCCGGATTCTCGATGATTGACAGGATGGCGTCAGCGTACTCTTGCGGGGTGTTGGCCACAAGGAAATGCGTCACAGATTCGGCATCAACGCCGCCTGCGGCAATTGCACTTGTTACAACCGGGACGCCCATTGCCATCGCCTCCAGAATTTTATTTTGGGTGCCGCGCGCGATGTTCAAAGGCGCAACCATGAGCGCGGTGCCGCGTATGAAGGGTCGCACATCCGGCACAGAACCGGTCACCGTAACGCCGGGGAGGTTCCCAAGCTTGAGTATCTCGGGCGAGGGATCTGCGCCCACGATAAGAAGTTTCATGGTCGGCCTGCGGGCCTTGAGCAAAGGCCAGGTCTGGTCACAGAAGCGGGCCATGCATTCCTGATTTGGGTAGTAATCCATGCGACCGATGAAACTGATCGTGTCCGGGTCATAGACGTCGTCCACCGGACAGAAGAAGTCAGCATCGACGCCATTGGGAAACCAGTCGGAGTCTACGCCGGTACCATAGGCATTCAGAGTTTCCCACTCTGCGCGTGTTGTGGCGGTGCAAAGGTCAAAGTGTTGCGTCAGCCGCTTTTCGGCGGCCAGCATTTTGGCGCCCTCAAAGCGATATCCCAACGAAAGGGGAAACGGCTTGTAGTTGGCATATTCAATCCACTTCTGCGAGTCCATATCCCCAAAATCAAGTATCTTGGGGATGTGCTGGATCCGCTCAACATATTGGGCAACTGAGGAACAATGGACGAATATAAGATCCCATTGTTGGCTGCTCAAAAGCGCTTGAACGCGTCGATCAAGATCAGGCGAATAAAAGTAGCCCATGGATGATGGCGTCAGCAAGGGCAACCTGACCACCATTCTCAGCACTTGGACGGTGTTATTGACCTCGCCAATATGAAATTCTTTGCAATACTGTGCAATTCCCTGTGCTTCTTCGGTCTCCTGGGCCGATCTGGACAACGAGCAGACAGTTACCTCATGCCCGCTGCTGGACAAGTGCCGAATCATGTTGAATGGCCTGATTTTTCCGCCCCGCTTTGGAGGGAAGGGAAACCGGTGACAGAGATAGAGAATTTTCATGCAAGGTAGCTCTTCAACTCTGCCGTTACGTCTTGCGGGTCGCGACGGTCCAGGTACATGCGGCTCCATATTTCAAGGTTCATAAGAGACAACAAGGTGTCCGTACCGTCAATTTTATTGGCCTCATGGTCCTTGATCAGCCGCTCGACAACGTGTGGACGAAACAGCCCTCTGGCTGCTACAACCTCTGGCGCCAGAACCCTTCGAAGCATGGGTGCCAACTCACGCTTGAGCCATGCGCCCATGGGTGTGCCGAACCCGCGCTTCTTTCGATCAAGTAGGTCAGTCGGGAGCATGTCACTCAACGATTCCTTAAGAATATGCTTGAGGCGTCCGCCCTGTACTTTGATGGAGCCCGGCATGGAGGCCGCGAGCTCCACCAACTTGTGGTCCAGCAATGGGACTCTGCATTCCAAAGAAACTGCCATGCTCATCTTGTCGGTCAGCATCAACAAATCATCGGGAAGCTGGGTCTGCACGTCGACTGAGAACATCCGGTTCAGGTCGTCTGAACTGCCTGCCATTGCAAACGCTTCGGCCAAAGGGTCTGCCGCATTGCTGTCGGGGTGCATCATCAACGCGGTGACAGTTTCCCGATCAAGCACCTGCAGGTAACTGCGATATCGATCATCGGGTGACAACTCTGCCGTCGCCAGAAACCCCTTTGCCAACCGAATTGAATTCAAGAGGCCTGAATGCCGGTCAGCTGGCAAATGGCGGGCGAACGACGCCGCACCGTTTCGCAGCCACATTGGCAGCTGGCGATAGCGGTCTGCGTAGTGCCCCCCAAGATAGCGCCGGTAGCCGCCAAAAAGCTCATCGCCGCCTACGCCTGAGAGAATGACTTTCACGTCCTGACGTGCGAATTCCGAAACCAGATAGGTCGTAATGAATGCCGTATCTGACAACGGCTCATCCATGTGCCAAAGCAATTTCGGCAACAGCCCGACCACGTCGGGACGCACCAGAATCTCCCTGTGTTGGGTACCAAAAATCTCCGCAACGCGACGGGCAAACGGCAATTCGTTATAGAGCGCCTCAGCCTTTCCGCCTTCAAAACCAATCGCATAGGTGCGAATGGGCTGCGATGAATGCTTCGCCATGAACGCCACAACAGCACTCGAGTCAACGCCACCTGACAGAAATGCGCCGATGGGAACATCACTGACCATCTGCATTCGCACCGATTCCTCGACCTGAGTCCGCACCGCATCAATCCATTGCCGCTCGGAGAACCCATGTTCTATTCGCTGGGGAAGCTGCCAGTAGCGCCATTCGCGTACTTTACCGTCCTCAACGGCCAACAACGTTGCAGGCGGAAGTTTGCGAATCCCTTTAAAGATACAGCCTGGTGCCGCAACGTAGCCCAAATGCAAATAACTGGCAACAGCACTGGTGTCCAGTTCAGTGCTTGCTCCCGGAAGCGCAAGCAGGGCCTTGGCCTCCGTTGCGAACGCAATTTGATGACCATCCTGCATAACGTAAAGAGGTTTCACGCCAAGTCGGTCACGGCCAATCAGCAATCGCCGGCGACGAGCATCCCAGAGCGCAAAATCAAACATGCCATTGAGCCGATGGACAAAGTCGTCTCCCTCCGTGGCATAGAGATGAATCAGGACTTCACTGTCCGAACCTGTCTTGAACTGGCAGCCCTTGGCTTCAAGCTCCTGTCTCAGTTCCCGAAAGTTGTAGATTTCTCCATTGCAGACCAGCCAAATCGTTTCATCCACATTTGACAGTGGCTGGTGACCACCCGCCAGGTCAATGATCGACAGGCGACGCATTGCAATGCCACAAGCGCCGTCAATGTGCATCCCTTCGTCATCGGGGCCGCGATGACGGGTGACATCACCCATTGCCGACAGCAATCGGGGGACCACCGGTTGCCCGTCAAGGCGATAAATTCCATGGATGCCGCACACAATAAGTCCTCAGGTACTGACAGGTTGGGTAAGGTCGCCGCGCGAAAGGACGCGAGCATAGACACCTGAATAGCGCGCAACACTGGCCGCCCAGGTCCGCTCCTGTTCAACGAATGCGCGTGCCTGCGAACGGATCAGGGGCCAAATCTCAGGCTTGGACAATACGCTGTCTATGGCGCGCTCAAGGGCAGCTGCATCACCTGCGGGAAACAGGAAGCCGGTCTCGCCATGGCGAATCAGTTCACGGTGACCACCCACATCAGATGCGACAAACATGCGCCCTTGGGCCATGGCTTCAAGCGGCTTCAATGGCGTCACCAGTTCCGTGAGGCGGATTGGCCGGCGCGGGTAGGCAAGCACGTCAATCAGTTCGTAGTACCGCTGCACCTGGTCGTGCGGAACACGGCCGGTGAAGATCACCCGATCAGTCAAACCCAAAGTCGCCGCCTGCGCCTTGAGGTTTTCCTCCTGGGGGCCTCCGCCGACCAGCAATACGCGCAAGCCCGGATACTTTGGCAACAGGCGATTTGCCGCCTCCAACAAGAGATCGAGGCCCTCATAGCCATAAAAGGAGCCAGCAAAGCCGATGACAGTCGCACCATCGAGTCCGAGGGAGTTTCGCAAATCCGCGTCGGCTTCAACGCCAAACTGGAATGTGGCAGCATCTACTGCGTTGGGTATTACCGTGATGCGCTCGGCAGGGACACCCCTGGAAGCGATGTCATTGCGCAAACCTTCACAGATGGTTGTCACCTGCCCCGCGCGCTTGAGTGCGAAACTCTCCAGAGCGCGGGAGATTCGATAGCGCAGGCTGCCTTCAACCGTGGTGCCATGGTCCACCGCTGCGTCTTCCCACGAGGCCCGCATTTCATACACGACTGGCAGGTTCTGCCGCCAGCCGACCCACAGGCTCGGCAAAGCGTTGAGTACCGGTGAATGTGCGTGGATGAGGTCTGGCTTGACCGCGCGAACGACTTCTTTCAGTCGCCTGGCGGTCTGTCGCATCTGGCTGAGCAAGCCTGAACTGGCACCGCCAGGCGTCCGGTAAAAAGTTAACCCGTCAACATCTTCTGAAACGTGTTGGGCCGATCCCTGTTTAGGCGTGGTCAGATGAAAAGTCTCCCAACCCAATTTGCGTTGTTCTTTCAAAATGGAAAGAGTGCGAAAGGTGTACCCACTGTGCAGGGGAATTGAGTGATCCAGAACATGAAGGATGCGCAAGGTCATGCGAGCGCTACTTCCTGTTCAGCAACGCTTGAGTCCACCACTTTGCGCAAAAAGGCCTCAAACATCATCAAGG
>JANMCB010000396.1:0-3173 GCA_031360805.1 Rhodoferax sp. | reverse complement strand
TGCCGCGGCGCACCACCCCAAACGCGGGGCCAGGTGGCGGCTCGACAGACAGGGAGGGCAGGTCGATTTTCAAGGTTGAATCATCCGGAAATCGAAGCAGTCTACCAGTGCGATGCCGGTTGAAATCTGCCAAATCAGCTGGAAAACCCCCGCATTTTCCGGGTTGGACCGCACTGGGTGATCAGACCATTTCGCCAACTAGCCGATTGACTCCCCGGTAGCGTGCGGGCCCACGGCTCTATGGCTTGACAGCTCGGACAAAGCCGTCAGGGCGTCCGCATCGGTGCGGTAAAGGCGCAGCAACGGCCCTGTTGGCAAGGCCTTGGCGCGGCTCAAAATAGTTTCAACCGGCAGTTTGATGCCGCTGATGTGCAAGGTGATTCCGCGATCCGCCAACGACGTGCGAATCTGGTTGAAGGCTTCGACACCCGTCACGTCGATCCGGTTGATGGGCTGTGCAAACAGGCAGACGTGACGGGTTTCAGGGTGGGCGCTCAAATGCCTCCCAATGGCGTTCGTCAAGCCGCTGGCGGAGGCGAAGTCAAGCTCGGCGTCCATTCGCAGCGCATACACCTGCGGCCCAATCAGCGGCAAATGCCACAGGTGGCGGTCCCGCAGGCTGCCGTCCGGGTGCAAGCCCACTTCAATGATTCGCGGATGCAGGCGGTGATGCAAAAAATGGCTCAAACTCATCAAGAGCCCTGCCAGAACGCCCCAGTAAAGGCGTGGTGCCGTCACCAGTGTCAGCAAGAAGGTCACCCCTGCGGTGATGGCCTCTACCTTTGAAATGCGCCACAAGCGCACCAGTTCTGCCGGTTTGACCAAACCCATCACGGCGGCGATCACCACGGCAGCCAACACCGATTTCGGCACATGGAACAGTGCCGGCATCAGCCACAAGAGCGCCACAAGGACCAGCAGCACGGTCACGACAGTGGCCCAGCCGGTGCGGGCCCCTGCATGGATCAGGATGGCCGAGCGCGAGAACGAGGAACTGGTCGGAAAAGCGCCGCAAAGGGCCGATGCCACTTTTGCCAGTCCCTGGCCAATCAAGTCCTGGTTGTCGTTCCAGCGCTTGTTGTCAAGCTGGTTTTCCACTTTGGCGCTGGAGGCGGTCTCCAGAAAGCTGATCAGGGTGATCACCATCGCGGGCATCACCAGGCTGCCCAAGGTCTCCCACGGCAGGGTCGGCGGCCAGTAGAACTCGGGTAGCCCCGCCGGAAGGGCACCGATCACGGGGCCGCCACGTAGTGAAAATTTTAGCCACGCGCTCACAAGTGCACTGGCTGCCACCACGGCAATGACCACCGGAAAATTCGGCCACAGACGCTTTCCGGTCAGCATCAACGCCAGACTGCCCAGGCCAAAGGCCGCCGCAGGCAGGTTGACGGCGGCAGTGGTGCCCGCCGCAAACAGTGACGCCAGCGGGCCGCCTAGCCCGAGCAGCGTCGGCACTTGAGACAGCAGAATCAGGATGGCTGCAGCCTGGGTGAAGGCGGTGAGAACCGGAGAACTCACCAGATTGAGCAACCAGCCAAACCGGCCCAGCCCCAGTGCCAGTTGCAGGCCGCCTGAAAGCAGCGCCAGCCACACGGCCAAGGCCACCCATTCGCTGCTGCCGGGTGCGGCCAGGCCGGTCAGGGAAGAGCTGATCAGCAGGCAAGTCAATGCGGTAGGCCCCACCGACAGGCGATTCGAGGCGCCCCACAGCACGGCGATGAGCGCGGGCAGCAACGACGCGTAAATGCCCGTCACCAGCGGCATGCCGGCCAATGCCGCATAAGCCACGCCCTGCGGCAGCACAATTAAGCCGACTGTGACGCCGGCATAAAGATCCCCCTTCACAAAGCGCGGGTCAGGCCGGGTCCAGGCCAAAAAGGGAAACCAGCGCTTCAGGGAATCTACGTTCATTCGGTCAACAGGTGGTCGCAAGGCAATAGACGGGCAAGGCGCTACCCTAACATACAGGCTGTTCAATGGGCCCATACGGCGTTGCGCCACGGACCCAATTCCTGTTTGCTCAAGAAACTACGCATGACAAGATTGCTGATTTCAATTGCGCTGGTCGCGCTTTTCGCCTGCCCGGGCGCCGCTTGCGCCAAAGCGCTGTCCAATAAAGCGTGGCGTGCCACGGTGACCTACGTGGTGGACGGTGACACGCTGTGGGTGCGCCCGGCAGGCGGCGCAAAGCCCGTGAAAGTGCGTCTGGACGGCGTGGATGCGCCCGAAATTTGCCAAGCCTATGGGGACACCTCGCGCAAGGCACTAAGCGCCAAATTGATCCGTCAATCTGTGACTGTGTTCGCCAAGAGGCGCGACAGCTTTGGCCGTGTGCTGGCAAGCATCAGCCTTGGCGGGACTGGCGGCGCCGATGTGGGCGACTGGATGGTGCGCGAAGGCCATGCCTGGTCGTACCGCTTCAGGCGCGACGCCGGACCCTATGCGGCACAGGAAGCGGTTGCCAAATCGGTCGGCAAAGGCCTGTTTGCCAACGCCTCAGCGCTGGAGCCGCGAGAATTTCGCAAACGGCATGGCGCATGCCCCGAGAACCGTCAGAAATAGTGCTATTTTAAATATAGCAAACTTTTTAATGGATATTAGGGCTAGAGGTCTATTTCATTAGTTTTTTAGAAAAAACTGCGTGTTTTGGCTGAAAAAGTGAACTATTTGATATCACAGGTGATATTAATACCCCGCGCTGGCTTTCAGAGGGTGTGCTGATTGTTTCGAGCGTGGATGACGTCGCAACCCAGCCGAAGCGCAAACGCAGATCAGCCGCAAACCCGGCAGGCCGCATCGCGCCCCACCCGAATTTCGTTCCACTCCATGGCCAGGCCATCGAGCATCAGCATACGGCCCATCAAGGATTGCCCTGCGCCACTCAGCAGTTTGAGCACCTCGGCGGCCTGCATCGCGCCGATGATGCCTACCAAAGGGGCCAACACCCCCATCGTGGCGCAGCGGGTTTCTTCAAAGCCGTCGTCGGGCGGGAACACGCAGGCGTAACACGGCGACTGCGCCTGGCGCGAATCGAACACGGTGACCTGGCCATCAAAGCGAATCGCCGCGCCGGATACCAGCGGTTTGCGGTGACTGACACAGGCTGCGTTGATGGCATGGCGGGTTTTGTAGTTGTCAGAGCAGTCGACCACCACGTCGGCCTGCGCCACCAA
>JANMCB010000332.1:0-3898 GCA_031360805.1 Rhodoferax sp. | reverse complement strand
ACTTGGCGATTCAACGCAAAGACGCGCCTACTTTTGCGCTGTCAAGTCCGTTACTTCGCGCTTGACGTTCAGCACAATGGGCGAATCAGCCCCCAGTGCCGCTTCCAACTGTTGGGTCGCGTTCTGCAAGGCCTCAGTTGCGAGCTTTGTTTCGCCCCGATCACGATGCACCCGCCCCAGGCTGAGCATCGCCAGGCCGCCCCACCGGCTGGTGGGGAAATCTGTAAAATGCAAGCGCGCGTAGGCCACCGCTTCCTGTGCAGCTTTCAGCGCAGCATCCCGCTCGCCCAGCATGAGTTGGGCCTGTGCCAACTGTGCAAGGGCAAGGCAGCGCCGCCCGTCTGGCTTCCCGGTTTTGTCCATGATGTCCAGCGCGCGGGCAATGTGCTCGCGTGCTGGCGTGGGTGCCTTGCGGGTCAGGGCCAGGTGAGCCCGAACCAGTTCGAGGCGGGCAAGCGTGGGGTGCGTGGCACTGAGGTAGGTGGCGAAGTTTCTGGCGCTTAAGGCGATGAGTGACTCGCAACGCGCAAGCTCACTGGTCTCGCAGAGGATCTCAGCCGCGCGAAGGCTCACCTGGCTCAAGATTCTGGGCTCGTTGGCCTGTAGCGCCTCGGCCAGTCCCAATTCAACATGCGGCAGCGCTTGGTCGATGCGACCCACGGAATGCAATGCACTGACGTAGTTTGAGCGCTGGGCCCAATCCAGCTTGCGGTCTGCATTGGGTCCGAGCCACGACTGCAAGCTCTGCTCAATGGTTTGCACGGCCCGCTGGCTTTGTCCGGCGCGCTGCAGAATCACCGCAAAGTTGTTCAGCTTGAAACTGTTCGTGGTGCTGTCCAGCTCGCCGCGACGCTGGAACTCAGCCAGCATGGCCTCGTAGTCTTGAATCGCCGGTGCGAGGCGACCCAGCGCCGCCAGTGCGCCAGCTCTCGTTTCGCGCAGGTTGAGCAATACGCCCGACTGGTCAATCCTCTGGTTGGATACCAGCGTCATCGCCTCATCAATATCAGCCAACGCCGCCGCGGGTTTGTCCTGCTCGGCCAGAAGCATGGCGCGATGCCTCAAACAGGTGACGATGGGGTCGGTGAGGTCGGGGTGGCTTGCGCGCAAGCTGGCCATGGCACTGTCGATCAGCGCGCCGGCGCGGCCAAAATCGCCTCGCTGCATTTGGGGCACGCTGATATGGCAATCGGCAACTGCGATGGCCTCGGCATCGCCCGCCCGCTCAGCACCTGCGCGCGCTTTGCCCAGCAGCGCTTCCATCTGGCGCCATTGCCCACCGCTTCCCCACAGCGTGGCTAGCTGGGTTTGCAGGTAGGCATGAATGCGCGGTGACTGGCCAAACTGTTTTTCAGCCATTACCTCGCCACGTTGCAGCACTTGCGCCACAGACAGCGGCTTGTCGGACACCGGCCCCAGTGCCACGGCCATCAGGCGGCTCATCGCTTCGGCCAAATCCAGCTGTTGCAGCGCACGCAGCTTTTCGCGCTCGGCACGCGCTGCCTGCATCTGGGCGCGCTCTGCCTCCAGTTCCGCGCGCTGCGCCTGCCAGATGGTGCCGACCAGCCCGCCCACGGTGGCGATGACGACCAGGGCGCCCGCTGCGACAGCGCTGCGATGCCGCCGTATGAATTTGCGGGTTCGATACCCCAGTGAATCCGGCCGCGCGCTCACTGGCTCATGCGAGCGGTGGCGACGCAGGTCTTCGGCGAAGGCGGCCACCGTGCCATAGCGTTCACTGGGCAGCTTGCGCAAGGCTTGCGCGGCGATGTTGTCCAGATCACCTTGCAGCAGGTTCTGCAGACCCGCAGGTGAGCTGTCGCGGCTGGCAGCAAGCGCACTGATGGGCGCGACTCCCGGCAACTCCTGCGTCACCGCGCGCGACAGCACCTGCGCATCGGTTTCCAGCGTTGCCCGTACGACTTCAGCCGAGGTACCACTGGCAGGTGACGTGGGGTGCCGTCCGCATAGCAACTGGTACAGCAATACGCCTAAAGCGTAGACATCCGTGGCCGTGGTGATCGCCTCCCCACGCAACTGCTCGGGTGCCGCGTACTCGGGCGTCAGCACCCGCCCGCCGTCACGTGTCAACTCTGTGGCCTCCCCAGCGGTGGCTTCGTCTTCCAGCAGCTTGGCGATGCCAAAGTCGAGCAGCTTCACGGTGCCATCGGGCGTGACCAAGATGTTGCCGGGCTTGATATCGCGGTGAATCACCAGGTGCGTGTGGGCATGGGCGACGGCGGACAGCACTTTGTCAAACAGCGCGAGGCGCGCATTGACATCCAGGCGCTTCTGATCGCAGTGGCGGTCAATGCGCTCGCCTTCGACCAGTTCAATCACCAGATACGGCTGGCCACCCGGTGTGACGCCAGCATCGAGCAAATGCGCGATGTTGGGATGGGTCAAACGCGCCAGGATGTCGCCTTCGCGTTTGAAACGCTCGGCCCCGGCACGGCCCATCAGCGACAGGTGCAGCAGTTTGATGGCCACCGCCCCGGTAAAGCGCCCGTCCTCCCGGCGTGCGCGCCACACGCTGCCGGTTCCGCCCTGGCCTAAAGGAGATTCCAGCACGTAGGCGCCCAGGCGCTGGCCGGCCAGGGTTGACTCGGTCGCTTGATCGACGGAATTCACCAGCGGCTTGGCCAGGAAGCCTTTGACCTCTGCGCTTTGGCTGTCGGTCAAGAGCGCTGCCAGCTCGTCGCCCAGCTCGGTGTCAGTCGCCCGCACCCTGGCCAGACGCGCTTGCTGTTGGAGCACCGGCAGATCCAGCAGTTCATCCAGCATGGGGCTCAATATCGCCCATTTCTTTGGGTTTGGCGTCTTCATGGTGTGACAGTTCCGTCCAGGTTTCGCAATAGTCTGCAAAGGGCTACTTGACTAATCGCAAACGACTCGGCAAACCCGCCACTTCACTGGGTTGCCGGACGCTGAAACTTAAGTTGCCTTGAGCGCATGAAACAGCAAAAGCCGCGCCTTTTCCCATTGGCGCTGGGCGGTTCGCTCTGAAGTGCCCATCAGCTCGGCGATCTCGACCATGGAGAAGCCGCAGAAGAACTTCAAATCCACCACCTGGGCCAATGCTGGCTCCAGCAAGGCCAGTTCGTCCAGCGCATCACCGATATTGACAAGTTCCTGCGGCTCTGCAAATGAGTCGGCGGTTTCGGTGTCAAGTGACGTAATGTCCAGCCCGCCGCCGCGTTTTTGTGCCTGGCGTTCGCGCACGCGGTCAATCACCACGCCGCGCATCGCCCGCGCGGCGTAGGCCATGAAGTGGGCGCGGTCGGGAAAGGCCAGGGCATCGCGCGCCGAGATGTCCAGGTAGGCTTCGTGCAACAGGGTGGTGGCGCCCAAGGGCGCAAACGCCCCCAAACGCCCCACTTCGCGGCGGGCCAGGCGGTGCAGCTCGGCATACAGCGCCGTGAACAGCTGATCGGCAGCAGGGCGGTCGCCCTGGCTCGATCGCTTGACCAGTAGGCTCAGTGAATCAGGGGGTGAAACCGGCGAAGTAGCAGTGGGTGCTGGCATGCAACCATCTTATCCCCGCGCCTTGCGGGATCGTGTCGCCAATAATTGCTGCGCAGTGAGTTGCTATATATTAAATAGCTAACTTTGTAATAAATACGAGGACTAGAGCCACATTTTATCGGTATTTTGGCAAATTGAGCCGATAGTTTGCGTCGAAATTAACCTACAGGTTAATTTTGGCGCCGACTCAATGACGACTCAATGCCGATTCAGGCGGCTCGGGCGTGAGATCTGGGTGGGGGGCACCAGGCCGCGAAACAGTTGGGTGATGGCGCGCAGGCGGTTGTGGGCCTCTGACTCACCCAAATGGTCCGACAGCAACGTCATCACGTCGATGCGCAGGTACCACAGCGACTGCGCATGCGGTGCCCAG